>JAUUNJ010000092.1 GCA_030844625.1 Roseburia sp.
GTAAATATAAATCTGCGGAATATTGGTATAAGTTCCTGCCTGCTCTCCAACTGTAAACTTTTTGCTTATTTTGGCAGACTCTCTTCCGTCTGTTCCTATATTTGCCACATACATGGTATGGGTTCCCGCATCATACCCTTCCAGATCCTGTGATGACAAATATTCGCCTGAACTATTTATTTTCTTGACAGGTTCTGCTATGTCATCTACATATACATTATATCCCGATGATTCTTCCGGTTCTGTAAAATAAATAAAATATTTCCCTGTATATTTGTAATAATCTTTCACTTGAAGATCAGATAATGTGGGCACCACATCTCCCTGTGGACTTGTACCATAAAATCCAATTTCATAAATTGAATCTCCATACACTGTGTTTCTGGATTTGCAATGAATCTTCACTGCTCTTACGCTGATTTCTTCAGAAAATTTAATATCATCTGTTCTTTTTCCATAAGTATTTGTTACACTGGTAAGTGTCTGAAAATTCAATCCATCCTGAGATACTTCCACATCATACTCTTTTGCCGATGCTCCCTCCCAATATATGGCAATATCTTTCAGCATATATTGGTTTCCGAAATCTATGGCTAAATACTGTGGGTCTACACCATGTTCCGATTCCCATCTGGAGCTAAGGCTTCCGTCAATTGCCTTGTTTGCATCATCTTTTTCTGAGGAAGCCGATGCGCTGACTCCATTATATGTAGAATAATTATTATATATGATTCCGTCTATTTCGTAAGTTGAGGCTCTTAAAGCATTCAGCACCTGTTGATTTCCTCCGTTCACAATATCAACATCTGCTGTTATCTTTGACAAGTTCATTTGATTTTCCGCCGTACCTGAAATGAATTCATCTGCCCTGCTCTCCACTCTAAACGGGGTAATAGATGTAACCACCAGTGCTATCGCCATAATTAACGATATGATTTTTCCTTTGTTCATAAATACCTCCTGATTTTTTCCGAACCATTTCCGCTTTCATTATAACAAAGTTAGCATGTGAAAAAAAGAAGAAAATATTACATTGTATATGAAATCACAAAAGCAAAAACCGGGGTAGATAGGAATCCCCCCGGTCTCTGCCTTGTTTAAAATATTATTTTATTTTAACTTTTTTCTTCTTGGACCATTTACCATAGTACTTTACGCCATTTACAATTTTCATAGCCCTTGCGCGAACATATAATTTCTTTTTGTCCTTAATTTTCTTTGACTTAATCGTAAATTTAACTTTCTTTACAGTTTTCTTAACTAATATATTCTTTTTCTTGAACTTCTTAGCCTTTGAAATCTGTATCTGGTATTTTTTCGCACCCTTAATCTTCTTAAGCGATATCTTTGCTTTCTTTACCGCTACCTTCTTAGTAGCTTTCTTCACCTTAGTCTTTCCAACTTTTACGGTCACATTCTGTGCTGATGTCGTTGTTGCAATCTTAGGTGTTGTTGTCTCTGATTCTGATGATACCTTTGTGGTCGGTTGTGACACACCACTACTATTTGGTGTTGTAACATTCGGAGTTCCCGGTTCCGGAGTTCCCTGCTCCGGTGTACTTGATTCCGGTGTGCTTGTTTCCGGCGTGCTTGTTTCCGGTGTACTTGTTTCCGGCGTGCTTGTTTCCGGCGCAGTAGGTGAATCATCCTCAACCGTCACACTTGTTGTAACACCCTTCGACTCTATATCGTTAAGCTTTGCTACTACCTTGACTGTGTGCTCTCCACCATCAATACCGTTATAAACATATGTACCGGCTGCAACATTCATGCTCTTTAACGCACCATCAATGTATACAGAATATGTCTGATTTTCGTTTGTTCCTATCCAATAAACCTGAATCACATTATATTCAGGGCTTATTGCAACAAGTCCCTCTGCCTCTGTCGGCATATATTTATCAGTTCCCATTACGGCAATCTCAGAAATCTGGTATCCCCAGTTATAATTTCCGCCTGTCAGATTAATTTTTACATATCTTACGGTATCCTGAGTATATTTTGTTCCGTCAAATTTGTCTTCTAATGCTTCCTTATACTCTGCTCCTGTTACATCAATTACTTTTTCATAATTTGTTCCATCACCCGAGAACTCAATATTATATGCAGTAGCATTTGTATTATTTGCCTTAAACGCTATAAGCACTTCATCTATTTCGTCCTTTGCATACGCCTGACCCAAGTCTATAGTGATTGTCGCTGTCTTACTGCCCCATGTGGTTTCTACAACATCCGCTGTGTTAGCAGATATCTTTCCATCAACCAACGTAGCCGGATTCTTGCTGCCTTCCTGCTGCTCTGCCTCTATATTCTCAACCGTTACTGTAGCCCCCTTGGAAAGATTTCTTACAGTATCTACATACGCTTTTAATGAACCATCATCTACTTCTACTTCTCTTGTAATTCCTGCAGAAGTCTTTTTATCATAGTATGAAACAACCTGTACCTTATGGGTTCCCGCTGTAACATTCTTAATTGTGTATGTTCCCGCATCTATAAGATCACTAACCTTTGTTCCATCTAAGTAAACGATATATTTATAGTCTGACTGTTCTGCTCCTGCCTGAATTGTATATGTGATTTCACAGATATTATCTGAAGTTACAATTAAGTCTTCAGGATCATCACACATTTCAACTTCAATCGTCTTCAAATTCTGTTCTGTACTCAATACGGCAATTTCTGAAATCTGAATACCAAAATTGGCTGTTTGAGGATAATATACTTTCACATATCTTACCGCACCAGTCTTTCCAATCATATTGGCATATACACAATTGTCAGCATCAAAGTCTTCAGCTTTCACGGTATCTGATTCATATACCGTAGTGTAATCAACACCATTTGCAGAGTATTCAATACTGTATTTTCTTCCCAATACAGTATCATTTTCTGCAGTATCCTTATATTGTACTGCAATCAAATCAATTGTCGATGCATCATATGTATCGCCTAAATCAATAATCGCATAACTCTCTTTTGTGTATCCCCATCCGCTACTTAATGCGCAATGGTTTCCACCCGCTGTCAAAGCACCGTCTGTAATGTATTTTGCATCACCTTCCTCAACGCCCGGATAAACAGTTACCTGCTTCTTTAAAGCCGCGTTATATTTTGGACTAATAGCCATCTCGGCTGTTGTTGCCGCAGGACCTACAATCACCTTACACGTAGTTGTGAATTTACCTACTGTTACTGTAATTGTTGCTTCGCCTTCTCCCTTTGCTGTCAAGGTACCATTATTGTTTACCGTGACAACATTTTCATCACTGGACTCCCATACTGCAGTTGTATCATCTGTTGTATCAGCCGGATTGATTTTAAGTTCCAATGTTTCCGAAGTTTTATTTTTCATTTCCATTGTTGCTTTTGACAGTTCAATTGATGTTATATGTACAGGTTCAGTAACCGTAACTGTACATGTGGCAGTCTTTCCACTTGATGTCTTGGCTGTAATTACCGTTGTACCAGGTGTTTTACCTGTTACAAGACCAGTCTGGTCAACTGCTGCAACAGCAGTATTACTGCTTGTCCATGTTACTGTCTCATCAGACATTGCTGCAAGTTGTACAGTTCTGTCAATTGCAATTTTAGCTGACGTTTTATTTAATGCAACTGTTCCCGCAATAATTATGCTGGCCTCTGTAGGGTCAGAAAGAATCATTCCCTTTCTGTATGTTACAGCTTTTACTATTGTTGACTTTGTAATTGTAAAAGGTGCTGTATATGTTGGTGAATCTTCTGTTGGCTCACTTCCATCTAATGTATATTTAATTTCTGCACCTTTCACTGCTGTTGACAATGTTACTGTCTGATTTCCCTGATATGTTCCGCTTACAGGTGTAATTGTTGGTGACTGAGCCTGAAGTGCTCCATATACTTCCATCTCATAAATTGAGTATCCGTACTGTGTACCTCTTGAAACGCCCTGCATTCTTACATACCTTGCCTTTGTTGCCGCAAAGTTTGAAATTACCTCTCCTACAAGACCGTTTTCCTCTGACACAGTTGTCCAGTTTTCTCCATCTGTGGATACCTGAATCTGATATTTTGCTGCATATGCTGCTTCCCAGTTAATTTTTACTGAGTTAACTGCCTGTACGGATCCTAAGTCTACCTGAATCCACTGGGCATCTGCATCATTATCTGTTGTAGCCTGCCATCTTGTTGTTCCGTCTCCGTCTATTGCTTTTGATGCAACCTCTGCACCATTTTCAGAAGACGCTGTTGCCGTCTTGCCAAGGGCAAGATTCTCACTGCTCTCTACTGTGTCACCATTTATTACAACTGCTGTTGCATTATATGCTGAGTCAATATATCCGTTCTTTACAGCTACAGCCTTAATTGTTGTATTACTTGATACGAGAATCCTGTCTTTATATACATTGGAACTTGTTGTTGGAACAGTTCCGTCTGTTGTGTAGTAAATTGTTGCCCCACTTTCAGCACATGACAATTCTATAAGCTGTGTATCATCAAACACTGCCTCCCCTGTAATGTTCTCAGTTACTGTGCCGCCTGTCAGTGATGTTGCTTTCATTACAGGTGTTGCAACCTGTGTTAATGAGAAGTTCTTATCTGTATCAATGTTAAAACTTACAAGCCCTCTTGAACCAATCTTAGCAGTTCCTACTGTCTTGCCTGTCTTATCAATAACTGTTACTGTCTGTGTTGAATCCGTAGGATTCCAAACCTGAGCTGTATATTTTTCTGAATTTTTGTTATAGTACACAGAACCCTGTATGTTTCCGGTTACAACATAATCAGTTGTTCTATATCCCAATTGATCCATTGCTGCGATGAACCACAATGTATTGGCTCTATCCTCTGTCTGAACAGAAGTTACATTGGCTTCAAATTTCTCATAAGCTCTCTGTGGGTCTGTCTGTGAAAGGAATGGCCACGTAATATGCTGCCATCCATTATCAGGTGTTACATATTTATCCGGATCATGCCACCACTGATCTTCTGACAATCCTTTATCTAATTCTTCCTGATGTAATATTTTCTCTATATTAATTGCATACTGTGTATCGTCTTCCAGTCCCTGATAAATCTTTGCACATTTTTCCTGATTCATACCATAATTGGTCAGGTATTCTGAAATTGGAAGCCACTGAATACCAAATACATATACCGGCTGTCCTCCGAAATATGTACCATATCCCATAGATGCTCCATAAATCTGACCTGCTGCCTGGAACGGATACTCATCCAACCAGTTGTCCTCATCATAGTCGAACCAGTATTGTTCTACCGCATCCATTTCTGTTGTAAAACCATATGCTCCTGCATCAATATATGTCTGATTCTGTGTTGCTTCTCCCCAGAGATACATACCTACCCAGCTAAATAATGCTTCTGAAGCCGACTCCTGATTGTTACCGGAATCACTGTCTGCGTAACCGCCTGCCCAGGAATGTCCTGCATACTGGTCAAAAGCTCTGAACTTACAGAACATATTTCCATCATCCTCAGGTTCCATCGGATCTGCATAGTCTCTTACAAGAATTTCAACCATATCCTTGTAATCTTTATAGAACTGCTTGTCATATGTAGCAAGTACTGCTGCACCAAACATAAAATATCCATATGTAAAGTGATGGTCACAGATTGCCGCATTGGCACCATAAGCACTGTTTGGATAATATACAGTTCCCCAATCCTTATTATAAATGAGATAACACTTGTCATCGCCTCCATCATAGTTGAACCAGTCAACCATAATGCTCTTTAATTTCTTTAATAACTTATCTTTAATTTCTGTTTCACCCAACTGATCAGCCATAAGAACGCTGATTGCTAACGGATGAACATTTTTTCCTTCCCAATAAGCATCATCTACCGGATCTGTATTGATCTTAGACGCTACTACTGCATTGAGATATTCAATCATCTCCGTGCTGTTGAACATATCACTGTCTGGCGTCGCAAATGTTGGAAGTAATCCCGCGAACTGCTGTGTTGTCGTAAATGTATTAGACCATATCGCTTTCATATTACCACGAACAGACGTATATGTTGCTACCGGTACGCTGGCATCTGACGAATGCTTCCACTGATGTGGGAACAGCGCATGCATTGTAACATTGGAGAATCCTGTTCTCATTGTTTTTGTAGTTGCTGTATATGTTGTTACAATTTTCGAGTTACTCTTGTCATATGTATAATCAACTGCTGTATCCGTTACAAAAGCATAACCATGCTTATAATATGTATCAATGTCACCCTTCTTTGTCATTGCTGCCACTGACATATAATTGTCTTTTGCAGAAGGGAACGTAATTTTAATTTTATAATTTGGTGCTCCTACCATCACCTTAAAAGTTGTCCCTGCCGGAACATTTACACAGTAGTATGCTCCATCATTTCCAGCCTTTGTATTTTCTTCATCAAATGACTTAAATCCAATATGGTCTGTTGTTAATTGATCCCCTTTATTTGTAAGCACAACATTACCATTTCCATCAAACACATCTGTTATAGATGAACCGCTGATATATGCCACTGTATTATCGCAGAATTCATTATAAATATAAGGTGAACCTTTAACGATTGTCGACTTCATCTGAAGTCCATTATCATCCATAAGTCCTAATTTTACAGAATAATCTCCATAATCTTCCACTCTGTCATAGGCAGACGAAATTTCCAAATTCTCCGGACTTACATAAAAGTCTCTAAGTTCTTCACTACTCTGATCTGTTCCAAGGTCCGTTTCCTTTCTTGTTCCAACCCATCCGGATGTTGCTGTAAGAATTCCCAGTCCTTTCTTTGAAAATCCCGCCTTCAGTGGTGTTGAGCAGAGAAGATTACTAAAGGTCTGTACCATAGCTGATGACCACCAGCTGTTAGAATCAATTGGTGTCTTAATTGTTTCTTCATTAATGAACGTTGGCAATTTATTCTTTTCATTGTACATTTCACCGGAAACATAAGAGCCCTTACCATTTGCATTATTTACAATCTGTCTTGTAGGAAGTTCTTCGATTGTTTCATTTTCTTTGCTGTCACCATCTTTATACTCATAAACTGAAAGTTCATTAATACCGATACCGCTTCCGCTTTCTACCTTTGTATATCCTAATACCTTTACATATCTTACATTCTGCTGATAGCATGTAAAATTATCAGTATTTTCTGCAAAACCTTTTAAAACTCTGTGGATTGTCTTCCAGTTTTTAGCATCACTTGACACCTGAACATCATAAATCTTTCCTGCGTCCTTATTCCAGTCAACAATCACTCGTCCAATAGTATAATCCTTGCCCAAATCAACATATATCCACTGATCATCACCCTGATAGGATGTAAAAGATGTATTTTTCTTTCCGTCAACTGCATTTTCTGCTTTTATTTCATCAAGTGCACCCTGTTTAAGGTCTCCATTTTCGTCATACATCCACCACTCATCTCTCAAACCTGAGCATTTAACCGACTGATTCAGTGCTAAGTTTGTCCCATAATTTTCAGGTGGTTTTACCACTCCACCGGTACCATATACCTGAAATTCATAGAAAGAACATCCATACTCATAATTTGGTGTCTGTCTCTCTGTACAGACAATTTTTACATATCTTGCCTGTTTCTGAGCAGCACTCAAATCATCGAATGTAATGGTCTGTTTCAATGGATCTGTGCCCGGCTGTTCCTCCTGCTTGTCGCCGCCACCTTCTTTCACTTCTATATCCATTTCACCACGGCCAGCTTCCGCTTTTGTGTCCTTATCGAGGGCAATTACAATAAGCTTATGTGCTCCTTCGCTTAATTTAATCTGTCCCTGATTTGGTCCATGGCTGTTAAACTTATAGCCGTCAGGTGCAGTAGCAACAGTATTCTCATCATCAATGCATACCTTATAAGTTGCATTATCTACCGATGTCCAATTCGCCTGAATCGTTCCCATACCATCAGCCACGCTCTGAACCTCATATGAAATGCTCATAGCTGTGGGATCCGTTGTTCCTGATGAACCTTTTCCTTTTGTATATACGGTTGTCCAAGTTTCTTCGTCATCTGAAAATTGAATCTCATATGACTTTGCATAGGCAGCCTCCCAATGAATATAGATATGGTCAATATCTGCCTTCTTTCCAAGGTCTACATAAAACCATTCATTCTTATCATCATTTCCTGCCTGCCATCTTGTCCCTTCATCATCATCAACTGCATTTTCCGGAGCCTCTCTTCCGTTCTGTGAACTGGCATAAACCGGTCTGTCTACAGAAATACAGTATGGTTCTTCGCCGCTGTCTGCTGCGGAAATATTTACCAACTGCATCTGTGGGCAAATCGTTACTACCATTGCCATCACAAGCATTAATGATATTGTTTTTCCAATAAATCCTTTCATATTTCCTCCTATAAACATACTTTTATAACATAATTATAAATTTCTTCATAAGTCAAAACAAGAATAAAAAAGGTTTTAATTTTTTTTCGTCAGTATGTATAAAAAATAATGTTATTTTATACGATTTTTTCGAATGTAAGCGTTTACATATTTGTCATTTTTACAATTGTTTTTTTCTTAAAAAAAATGTTTCAAAAAGGTGCTGTTGCGTTAGTGATTCAAAATCACAAACACAACAGCACCTTTTTTGTTC
>JAUUNJ010000093.1 GCA_030844625.1 Roseburia sp.
TGAAACAGCAGTTATCGTTGTTGTTGGAATTTTTTCTTTAATTTCGGGAAGTTTTGCAATGATAATCTACGTTGCGGCAGCAGCTGCATTACCTGCATTCCAATATGGTGTTTATAACGAAAATGCTGAGGGAGAAAGTGACAAAAAAATTTATGCATATATGTTAGTTAAGGCTATTACAGCAATTATAGCAATTTTAGTTATCTACATATTTGCACAATCATTAATCAGCGGATTGTTAGGAAGCTTAATGGGAGGCTTTGGAGGCTATGGAAGCTTTGGAGGCTTTGATTTATAAAAGCAATCCTAATTGGTGTTGAGAAAATAAAGGACTATTGGATTATACATGTCCCCAATGAATTAGACTTAAAAATCTGACTTTTGGGATAGCGGTGATTTGCCAATGGTCCTTTTTCTGTTCTATATTTATCTTGTTTACCGCTAAATATATTTATAAATAAAAGTTAATTGGCTTGACAAACAATAATCAAAATAATAAACTATTTTACATATCATAAACGCAGTGAAGAGTAGAGTAAGCTGGAGCGAAGCTAAACAGAGAGCCTGATCAGGTGAAAGCAGGCAGTGGAGAAAGGCTGAACATGGACTTGGAGTGGCGGTAGCGAGTGAAGCGTTAGGAACTAACAGCAAAGAGCCGGTTTCCGATTCTCATAAGTTATCGACGGACAACACCCGTTAAAGTGAAATAAGGTCTGGCGGAAATTTCAGGGTTTCCGGCAGATGAAGTAAAGTGGTACCACGAAGTTTATACTCTCGTCTTTGCAGAAATGTATAAGACGGGAGTTTTTCATTCATAAATATATATTAAAAAGGAGAGAAAAATGAGTAAGACATATTATTTAACAACAGCCATCGCTTACACATCAGGAAAGCCGCATATCGGAAATACTTACGAAGCAATTCTGGCAGACAGTATTGTTCGTTTTAAAAGGCAGCAGGGATATGATGTGAGATTCCAGACGGGAACCGATGAGCATGGGCAGAAAGTGGAATTAAAGGCAGCAGAAGAGGGAATTACACCAAAGGAATTTGTGGATAATGTTGCAGGAGTTATTAAGGAAATCTGGGATGGGATGAACACATCTTATGACAAATTTATCCGAACAACAGATGCAGATCACGAGGCACAGGTTCAGAAGATTTTTAAGAAATTATATGATCAGGGAGATATTTATAAAGGACATTATGAAGGAATGTACTGTACTCCTTGTGAGTCTTTCTTTACACCATCGCAACTGGTGGATGGCAAGTGTCCTGATTGTGGAAGAGAATGCACACCGGCAAAGGAAGAGGCTTATTTCTTTAGAATGAGTAAGTATGCCGACAGACTGATTGAGCATATTAATACACATCCTGAATTTATTCAGCCGGAATCCAGAAAAAATGAAATGATGAATAATTTCCTTCTTCCGGGACTGCAGGATTTATGTGTTTCCAGAACTTCATTTAAGTGGGGGGTTCCGGTAGACTTTGATCCTAAGCATGTTATTTATGTTTGGATTGATGCTCTTTCAAACTATATTACAGGTCTTGGATATGATGTGGATGGAAATAATGATCCTCTGTATGATAAGTATTGGCCGGCGGACCTTCACCTGATTGGTAAGGATATTTTAAGATTCCATACAATTTACTGGCCGATTATGCTGATGGCTCTGGATGTTCCTCTTCCAAAACAGATTTTTGGACATCCTTGGTTACTACAGGGAGATGGAAAGATGAGCAAGTCAAAGGGAAATGTAATTTATGCAGATGATCTGGCAGGACTTTTTGGAGTAGATGCAGTAAGATATTTTGTTCTTCACGAAATGCCATTTGAAAATGACGGAACCATTACATGGGAATTAATGGTTGAGAGAATGAACTCTGATCTTGCCAATACACTGGGAAATCTTGTGAACAGGACAATTTCCATGTCTAATAAATATTTTGGTGGAATTGTGGATAATAAGGGCATAGTGGAAGAAGTTGATGAAGACTTTAAGAGAGTTATTCTTGAAGCACCTGTAAAGGCGGCTGAAAAGATGGATCAGTTAAGAGTTGCTGATGCGATTACAGAAATATTTACATTGTTTAAGAGATGTAATAAATATATTGACGAGACAATGCCTTGGGCGCTGGCAAAGGATGAGGACAAGCAGGACAGACTGGCAACAGTCCTCTACAATTTAATTGAAGGAATTTCAATTGGCGCAAGTCTGTTAGAGCCATTTATGCCGGATACATCAAAGAAGATTTTAAATCAGATTCATGGGGATGCCAGAGCATTTGATGATATGGGAGAATTCGGGAAATATCCGTCTGGAAATAAAGTTACGGAAAAGCCTGAAATCTTATTTGCAAGAATGGATATTAAGGAAGTAATGGAAAAGGTTGAAGAAATTCAGGCTGCTCAGAAAGCAGAGGCTGAAGGCGAAAAATACCCTGAGGTGGAAAAGAAATCTGAAATTACCATAGATGATTTCGACAAGATTCAGATTCAGGTTGGTGAAGTGATTCAGTGTGAACCTGTTCCAAAGGCGAAGAAACTTTTAGTTTCGCAGATTAAGGTTGGAGCTGAGACCAGACAGATTGTTTCGGGAATTGCCAAGTACTACAAGCCGGAAGAAATGGTTGGGAAAAAAGTCGCGGTAATTACAAATCTCAAACCTTGTAAGCTTTGTGGTGTGGAATCACAGGGAATGATTCTGGCAGCAGGTGATGATGAAGGAAACCTGTCAGTAATAACAGTAGATAAAGATATTGTTGCGGGCAGCGAAATTTGCTAAAATAGTAGTGCAAAAATAAAGTTTGCAATACTGTTTATGTCGCCGGAACCGGCGGAATGGAGATTAAGATGATTTTTGATACACATGCACATTATGATGATGAGGCATTTGATGAAGACAGAGAAAAGCTGTTGGAGAGAATGCAGAACAGAGGTGTGGAATATATTGTAAATGTTGGTGCCAGCGTGGCATCCTGCAAAAGTACCATTGGTCTTGTAAGGCGCTTCCCGTATGTATATGGCGCATTGGGAATTCATCCTGATGAAGTTTCAGAACTTACAGAGGAGGATTACAAGTGGCTTGAGAGGAGCATTAATAAACCAAAGATCGTGGCAGTAGGTGAAATAGGTTTGGATTACCACTGGAATGACAATAAGGAGGTGCAGATTGCAGCATTTGAAAGACAGATGGAGATGGCAAGGGAAGCAGAATTGCCCATTATAATTCACAGTCGTGATGCAGCACAGGATACCTATGAAGTTATGAAGGCAAATAAGGCTGATGAAATAGGCGGTGTGGTACATTGTTTTTCCTATGCGAAGGAGATGGCTGAAAAGTTTCTGGATATGGGATTTTATCTTGGAATTGGCGGCGTGGTAACATTTAATAATGCAAAGAAATTGCGTGAAGTTGTGGAATACATGCCAATGGATAAAATGGTTATTGAGACAGATTGTCCGTACCTCACACCGGAACCAAACAGAGGCAAGAGAAATGATTCATTTTATCTGCCATATGTAGTTAACAAAATTGCAGAAATTAAGGGCTTAAGTCCGTCAGAGGTAATTGATGTCACAAGTGATAATGCCAAAAATCTTTATGGAATTGGCAGAAAGAGGTTTGATTAATGGCATATCTTGGTACACCTACCGCGACGAAAGAAATTATAAATAAATACAGTTTTGCTTTTCAGAAAAAATTTGGACAGAATTTTTTAATAGATTCTAATATTCTGGAGAATATAGTGGACGCAGCAGAGATTACGAAGGATGACTTTGTGTTGGAGATAGGTCCGGGAATCGGAACTATGACCCAGTATCTCTGTGAGGCGGCAGGGCATGTTCTGGCTGTGGAAATTGACAAGATGCTGATTCCCATTCTGGAGGATACTTTATCAGAATATGATAATGTGGAAGTGATCAATCAGGATGTGCTGAAGGTTGACATAAAATCTTTGGCAGAGGAGAGAAATGAAGGAAAACCTATAAAGGTTGTTGCAAATCTCCCCTATTATATTACTACTCCAATTATTATGGGATTGTTTGAGAGCGGAGTGCCTATTGAAAGCATTACGATTATGGTACAGAAAGAAGTTGCCGACAGAATGCAGACGGGTCCGGGAACAAAGGACTACGGTGCACTGTCTCTGGCGGTACAGTATTATGCAGAAGCAAAAGTTATGTTAACTGTATCTGCCCAATGTTTTATGCCAAGACCGAATGTGGATTCCGCAGTAATAAAACTTACAAGGCACAAAACACCTACAGTGGATGTTAAGGATGAGAAGCTTATGTTCAAAATAATAAGAGCATCCTTTAATCAGAGAAGAAAGACATTGGTAAATGGATTGAAGAATTCGCCTGAACTTAACATTCCAAAGGAGCAGATTGTGGAAGCAATCCGGGGAATCGGAAAACCGGAAACAATAAGGGGAGAAGCGTTGACATTAAAAGAGTTTGCGTTATTAAGTAATGAATTAGGGAAATAACTTAATATAAAAAGTAAAAGAATTCGGGTAATTCCGAATTCTTTTTTTGTATAAACCATTGACTTGCTACATAAAAAGTCTGCAAGAGGAATATATTGTAGAAAAAGCCTGGACGGATTATGCTAAAAAATCTATATGAATTTTTAAGGGATAACGCCAGATTAGAACTGTTTATGTCAATTGTTCTGTTGGTAGCAGTGACTGTAATTTCATGCAATATGGATAAAGTTGTCGAAAAGGAAAGTAAAAGTACAGCAAAAGCAAAGTGGAATGGAAAGTCAGTGGTCATAGATCCGGGACATGGAGGAAAAGATCCCGGGAAAATAGGTGTAAATGGGGCAAAAGAAAAGGATGTTAATCTGGCAATTTCCAAGGAACTGTATCAGGTACTTTTGGAAAATCAATTTAACGTTGTGATGACGAGAACAGAGGATGTAGTGTTGAGCAGTGGAGATAAATTTTCTAAAATAGGAGATTTAAATGCAAGATGCAGAATAATAAATGATACATATGCCAAAAATCAGGAAAGCGTTCTTATCAGTATTCATCAGAACAGCTTTACCTCTGAATCGGTGCATGGGGCACAATGCTTTTATTATCAGCGTTCGGAAAAAAGCAGACAGCTTGCGGAGATTGTACAGAAACATTTAAACGAAAATATTAATACGGATAAACCGAAGAAAGCAAAGCCGAATGACAGTTACTATATGCTTATAAATTCTAAATGCCCCGGAGTAATCATTGAATGTGGATTTTTAAGTAACAGCAGTGAGGCGGCAAAACTCATTAATGATGAATATCAGAAGAAAATAGCAGAAATTGTCAACAAATGTCTGAAAGAGTACTTTGCAGTAGAATAAGTGTGGAAAAATAAGCAGGTCAGACCTCTGGCAACATTGTATTTTATAATTACATATGTTAAAATAAGACAGATATAAATTGTTGAACATGCCAGGTAAAAGTCCATGGACTTTTGCCATGGTCAGGTGAGGCGTAAGATGAAAACAATTGTTGTAAAGACCAGTGCAGATAATATAAATATAAACGCGATTCACCGGGCGGGGGAAATTATCCGTGAAGGAGGGTTGGTCGCGTTTCCGACAGAGACGGTATATGGACTGGGAGCAGACGCATTGAATGCGAAAGCGGCAGCTAAGATTTATTCAGCAAAGGGACGTCCGTCAGACAATCCGTTAATTGCACATATTGCAAGCATTGATATGTTAAAACCATTGGTGGATGAGATACCACCTATTGCGGAAAAATTAATGGATGCATTCTGGCCGGGACCAATGACCTTGATTTTTAAAAAGAGTGATCTGGTTCCTAAGGGAACTACCGGAGGACTGAATACTGTGGCAATAAGATATCCCAATCATCCTATTGCACAGGAACTTATAAAAGCGGCAGGGGTGAGCATTGCGGCACCCAGTGCCAATTTATCCGGTAAGCCGAGCCCGACACTTGGGGAACATGTAATTGATGACATGGATGGTCGAATTGATATGATTATAGATGGCGGAATGGTAGGCATGGGATTGGAATCTACCATTATTGATGTGACAGTAACGCCGCCTATGATTTTACGTCCGGGATTCATTACAGAGGAAATGATAAAAAAAGTGGCTGGAGATATTAGAATAGATAAAGCCATTTTTGCCAAACCGGAGGCTGGTTTAAAACCAAAGGCTCCAGGAATGAAATACAGACATTATGCACCATCAGCAGATTATAAAATCTACAGAGGAGATGCAGCTAAGGTTGCAGAGAAAATAATTTTACTTGCAAATGAAAAAGCCAATGCTGGAATGAAAACAGGTATTATAACCGCAGACCAGCATAAGCATCTATACCAAGGGAAATTAAATACTGAGATTACGGTAGTGTCACTGGGGGATTTGGAAAAGCCTGAAACAATTGCAAATCATCTGTTTAAAGTGTTGAGAGACTTTGACAGTATGGATACCCAATACATATTTGGAGAAGCATTTTCGGAAGAGAATGTGGGACAGGCAATCATGAACAGGCTTACGAAAGCAGCAGGTTACAACATCTTTGATGTGTAACAGTTCGGAGGTAAAATGCTAGAATATTCAAAAATTTTGTTCGTAACAGATATGGACACATCACCGGGACCGTTGGCGGCAGCATTGCTGAAACACTATCTGCCATTGGAGCAGGCAGACATTGATTCAAGAGGATTGGCAGTACTGTTTCCCGAACCGATGAATCCAAAGACAGTAGCCATTGCAGCGTCAAAGGGAATGGATATTAATAGAAGTTCCAGACAGCTTGAGGCTGAGGATTTCGGGGAAGATGTGCTTGTACTGGTATTGGATGAGACAAAGAAACAGACAGTATATGACGATTATGCAGAGGCAGTTAATGTATATACCTTAAAAGAGTTTATTAATGAGGCAGGAAGCATTAACAATCCTGACGGGGGAGAATTGTCAGATTATGCCAAAATGTATGAAACACTGGATGAAGTTATTATTAAGCTGGCATATAAACTAAAACATAGCAAATAAGAGTAAAAAGGAAATGTACGGAGGAAAGCAGAATGGCAAAAACATTTATTATGAATCATCCATTGATTCAGCATAAGATTGGAATTATCAGAAAGAAGGAAACCGGAACAAAAGATTTCAGACAGTTAATCAGCGAGATTGCGATGCTTATTACTTACGAAGCGACAAGAGAATTAGAGTTGGTCGACACAGAAATAGAGACACCAATCTGTAAAACGACAATTAAGGAACTTGGAGGGAAAAAACTTGCCATAGTTCCAATTCTCAGAGCAGGACTTGGAATGGTAGACGGAATGCTGGCGATGATTCCGTCTGCAAAAGTAGGACATATCGGGCTTTACAGAGATCCTGTGACCGCATTGCCTCACGAGTATTACTGCAAACTGCCCGAAGATTGTGACAAGAGGGATGTATTTGTAGTCGATCCAATGCTTGCCACAGGTGGTTCATCTGTAGCTGCCATTCAGATGCTGAAGGATAAGGGTGTTAAGCATATTACCCTCATGTGTATTATTGCCGCACCGGAAGGAGTTAAGGCAATGGAGGAAGCACATTCGGATGTTGATATGTATATTGGTGCATTAGATGAAAAATTAAATGAACATAAATATATTGTTCCCGGACTGGGAGATGCGGGAGACCGGATCTTCGGAACCAAATAAGCACTTCATAATAATACAGAAATTCAGAACTCTGTGCTTGCACAGAAAGCGATGAATTTCTGTATTATTATATAGCTCGTTTTGTGAGACCAAAACGGAATGGAGGCATATGAATTATGAGTAATAAACGAAAAGATTATATTACATGGGATGAGTATTTTATGGGGGTGGCATCACTGTCTGCACTTAGGTCAAAGGATCCGAATACTCAGGTGGGAGCATGTATCGTCAGCTCAATCAATAAAATTTTATCGATGGGATATAATGGTCTGCCGGTGGGATGTAATGATGATGAATTTCCCTGGAATAGGGAAAGCGAAGATCCGTATGACAATAAGTATTTTTATTCTACCCATAGTGAATTAAATGCCATTTTAAATTACAGAGGAGGAAGTCTCGAGGGAGCAAAAATGTATGTTACATTATTTCCCTGTAATGAATGTGCAAAAGCAATTATTCAGTGTGGAATAAAAAAGGTTATCTATGGTGATGACAAATATGGAGACACATCTGCGGTTCGTGCTTCAAAGCGCATGCTGAAAGCAGCCGGGGTGGAATATATCCCATATGAAAAAACGGGAAAAGAAATAAAAATAAAGTTATAAAAAAATGGATTTCTGATAAAATGGCGCTTTTTCAAAAGGATAAGTACCTAATTTATAAATCAGAAGTCCTTTTTGGTAAAATGGAACATTTATAGCTTTTTCTGAATAAAATAAACTGATAAGTCTTTAGGAATGTTTATGGATTACAGATATATACCATTTTACGTGCAGGGAAATGCAATAACAGGAATGTACTATGGACAATGGGGAATGACAGAGGATAGAGATAT
>JAUUNJ010000094.1 GCA_030844625.1 Roseburia sp.
TTATTATTTGATCCGGTATTATAATCCCCGGAAGTCCTACTTTGTTTTCTCTTTCTGTGGAAAGGGCTTCCACTTCTCTTGATACAGCCGACCAGATGGTAACATCATTTCCGTTCTCGTATAAAACCTTTGCCAGCGCAATGGCCCATCCACCACCGCCTAAAACTGTAACTTTTGCCATATTATGCCTCCTTCTTCTGGCCAATTTTTCTTTCCGTACCATTAACCAGCCTTTTAATATTTTCTTTATGTCTTATAAATGACAATATTGTCATAATTGCCACTAAAATATATGCTTCTATTTTTTCATCCGGATGAAGGTTGTGTACCATTCCCAACTGTCCCCAAACAATCATCTCCACAAGAAATCCTGTCATTAAGCAGAGGGAACTGAAAGAAACATACTTGGTAATAATTAATGCTATAAAAAATGTACAAAATCCAAGAACAACAAATTTCCAGTCATAAAATATTAGCGAAAAAATAACTCCTGAGGATGCTGCAATTCCTTTTCCGCCCTTAAAATTCATATAAAAAGGAAAGTTATGCCCAAGAATTGCACCCAGTCCGGTATACAGGGCAAGAGCAAACATATGACCTTCGCACATATAACGGAAAATAAGATAGGTAACTCCGATTGCAAATATTGCTTTTAAAGCATCTCCAAAATATGTGATGAAACCATATTTTTTGCCAAGTGTACGCATTGCATTAGTTGTACCTGAATTTCCGCTTCCGAAATCTCTGATATCAATATTGTGGATTTTTCCAATAATAAACCCTGTTTGAAAAAGTCCGAATACATATCCAATCATTATACACAAAATCTTTTGCCAAATCATGTTACTTATCCTTTCTTTCACGTATAATAAATTTAAGAGGTGTTCCCCTGAAACCGAAAGCCTCTCTTATTTTATTTTCTATATATCTTGTATAAGAAAAATGCATCAGTTCCTTGTCATTTACAAAAATGACGAACGTAGGTGGTTTTACGGAAACCTGGGTAATATAAAACAGTTTCAAGCGCTTTCCTTTATCCGACGGCGGTTGCTGCAATGCAACAGCCTCCGCCATAATTTCATTTAATACACCCGTCTCAATACGCATAGAATGATTTTCTATAACCATATCTATCATGTCGAAAAGTTTTGGAAGCCGCTGTCCTGTCATGGCTGAAATAAACATAATTTCTGCATATTGCATAAATGATAAAACCTGTCTTACTTTATTAGTGTATTCATAAACTGTCTTATCATTCTTTTCGATGGCATCCCATTTATTTACAGCAATAATGACACCCGTTCCGTTATCATGGGCAATCCCGGCAATCTTTGCATCCTGTTCTGTAACACCTTCCGTGGCATCAATTACAATAACAACCACATCCGCTCTTTCTACAGCCGTAACTGTGCGGATAATACTGTAGCGCTCTATTTCTTCCTTAACCTTTGATTTTCTTCTTAATCCGGCAGTATCTATAAAAACATATTCCCTGCCATTCCATGTAACATCTGTATCAATGGCATCTCTTGTTGTGCCCGCAATATCAGATACAATGACACGGCTTTCACCGGTAAGTTTATTAATAATTGAAGATTTTCCCACATTTGGCTTGCCCACTATGGCAATACGCGGTCTGTCATCCTCTTCTTCTTCCCTCTTCAGCGTGTCAAAATGGGCTGTAACTTTATCCAGCATATCACCAATTCCGCTTCTCTGTGCAGCAGAAATCGGAACAGGATCACCAATTCCCAAATTATAAAATTCATAGACATCTGCCATCATTTTGCTGTAGTTATCTACTTTATTTACCACAAGAATAACCGGTTTGCGGCTTCTTCTGAGCATGTCTGCAACTTTAGAATCTGAATCAATCAGTCCCTGTTTAACATCTGTCATGAAAATAATAACGTCTGCAGTATCAATTGCAATCTGCGCCTGTTCTCTCATTTGAGAAAGTATAATATCACCACTGTCCGGCTCAATTCCTCCTGTGTCAATCAAAGTGAATTGATGATTCAGCCATTCAATATCAGCATATATTCTGTCGCGTGTAACTCCGGGCGTGTCTTTTACGATAGAAATCATCTGACCCGCGAGAGCATTAAATAATGTAGATTTTCCTACGTTTGGTCTGCCTACTATGGCAACAATCGGTTTACTCATTTATATTCTCCTTATACAAACTTTAGTGTTCGTATTGTAATAACGGATTATTTTTCCGCATTTATCTTCTTATTTCAATTCGTTCTATAAAATCCTCACCAATAGATTTTACAATAACAGACTTTATTTGTAAATTCTTTTAGGTTTGTTTATCACAAATTAATTCTATTAATCTATAGATTGTCTTCTCTGCAATTAGATTAAAGTAAGAAAGGCTGCAAGATTTCCCCTCTTTCCGTTATGTCCTCTGTGGGAATACAAAGCATTCGTATTGCAACATGTGCACACATCTGTCACAAAAATATTATCCGGTAAAACACCTGCCTCTTTCAATACCTGACGATTTGCAGCCCACAAGTCCAACTGGTATTTTCCATTTCCCTTATTCAAAAGTATATCATAAACATTTTCAGGAAATGCTGACCGGAATTCGTCTGCCACATCTTCGCTTATTTCATAACATTTCTGACAAATGGACGGTCCGATGCAGGCTATAACATCTTCAGGATTTGTTCCATATGTTTTCTGCATCAGTTCGATTGTCACCTTTCCCATTTTTCCGACAGTACCACGCCATCCTGAATGGGACAGACCAATCGCCTTATTTTTTGTATCCACCATATACAAAGGTACACAGTCAGCAAAATATGTGGCAAGGACAACATTCTTTTCATTGGTAATCATTCCGTCCACATCTTCATAATCGCGTGGGCTGTAAATCCCTTTTCCACAATCGTCTCTACCCACAATTCTGACATTTGTAGTATGGGTCTGATGACTGGAAACGATATTTTCAGGCTGAAACCCTATCGCCTCAGCAATAATTTCATGATTGCGCCTTACGTTTTCTTCCGAATCTCCTCTGGAAAATCCCAGATTAAGGCTGGAAAGATAATCTTTACTGACACCGCCCTCTCTGGTGGAAAAACCATTTTTTATCCATGGTATTTTATCCAGTGCGTTAAAGCTTATATAGGGCACGTTCTTTTTTATGTTTAATTTTGTTGTATTTCCATGATACTTATTAAGTTCTACAAAATTCATCATATTGCTCCATAACCATTAAAAATATATTGAATATTATTTCCCTGTATTGCAATTACATCAAAACTACATTCCCTATTATCCCCGAAATTGTTTTCAGTTATATACCATTGTGCCGCTCTCATAATTTTCCACTGCTTTTTCTTAGAAACAGCCTGAAGGGAATATCCGTAATTCAGGTCGGTCCTGTATTTCACCTCAATAAAACGGAGTATATTATCCTTAAATGCCACAATATCAATTTCGCCAATTTTACATCTGTAATTGCGCTTTAATATTTGAAAACCATGACTCTTTAAATAACTTACAGCTTTATCTTCATAAAAGCTTCCTGTATAACGTTTATTCATATTCCCCCCTTGAACAAATGAACTCAGACATCTGTCCCTCCACATCTATTTTTCCTAAATAAAATTTTTAATAAATGTTTTTCTGTGGATTGGACATGGTCCGTATTTTTTTAATGCCTCTATATGTTTTGCAGAACCGTAACCTTTGTTAGATGCAAAATCATATTCCGGATATATTTTATCATATTCCACCATCATTGCATCTCTTGTCACTTTCGCAATAATGCTTGCTGCTCCAATGGATATACTCTTTGCATCCCCTTTAATAATCGGCACCTGCTTCATTGGAATGCCGGGTATGTTAACCGCATCATTTAACAACAGATCGGGCTGCGGTTCAAGACTTCCAATCGCCTGCCTCATGGCCTCATAAGTTGCCTGCAAAATATTAATTTCATCAATGACTGCCGGCGAAACAACAGCAGTTTTTGCACACACTGCTTTTTTTAAAATCACTTCTGCCAGTTCTTCTCTTTTCTGTGCTGATAACTTCTTTGAATCATTAATATACAGAATATCACAGTTTTTCGGTAAAATCACTGCACCTGCCACAACCGGTCCTGCCAGAGGTCCCCTTCCCACCTCATCAATACCGCATATGTACTGATAGTCAGAATATTTTCGCTCAAATTCCTGTAATTTAAAACTGCGTGCCAATTCATTCTCATAGTCTTTTATTTTTTTTTCAGCTCTTTTTACCAAAGCAATAACACCTGCACGCTCATCGGTGGAATGACAATCAATAAACTTTTGTAATTTATTCGGTTCTGTATTATTTAGAACTTCCCTTATACTGCTGATACTTTCCATCTTTTCCTCTTATAATCTGTCCAAAGTGATTTTTCCTAATTTTCCACTTCTGAAATCGTCCATAATAATAGAACTTGTCTTATCCAGATCCGGCTGATTTCCCTTGAGTTTACAGCCTCTGACCTGAGCTACCTGATACATAACCTGTACCGGGTCTTCATCACCTTCAATATTGTAACGCTCTTTTATGGCATTCGGGTAAATATTATTTAACAATTTTATTAACTGATACGCCATTTCAGACACATCCAGAATATTGTCATTCATGGAACCGATAAAAGCGAGATGCAGACCAATTTTCTGGTCATCAAACCTAGGCCACAAAATCCCCGGTGTATCCAGAAGTTCTAAGGTCTTACTTAATTTAATCCATTGTTTTCCTTTGGTTACCCCCGGCTTATTTCCTGTCTTGGCACAATTTCGTCCTGCATAAGCGTTGATAAATGTAGACTTTCCTACATTTGGGATTCCTACAACCATGGCTCTTATGGGCCTGTTTATAATTCCACGTTTCTTATTTCGTTCTATTTTTTCTTTGCAGGCAATATTAACAGCATTATTAATTTCTTTAATCCCCTGCTTATTTTTGGAATTGATTTTTAATGCGACAATTCCCTTTTCCTTAAAATATTGAATCCACTTATGATTCTGTTCTTCGTCTGCCAGATCTGCCTTATTCAAAAGAACCAGCCTTGATTTGTTCTGTCCCAGACTGTCAATATCAGGATTTCTGCTGCTGATAGGAATCCTTGCATCCAACAGTTCGATTACCAGATCAATTAACTTAATATCCTCTTTCATCTGGCGTATTGCCTTGGTCATATGACCCGGATACCATTGATAATCCATATTGTCCTCCATATTGTAAAAAAGGAACGAGTTCATAACTCGCTCCTTTTTGAAAGTTGCTTATTTAACTAATTCTTTAACCTTAGCAGCCTTACCAACTCTGTTTCTGATGTAGTTAAGTTTCGCTCTTCTTACTTTACCTCTTCTTACTACTTCAATCTTAGCGATTGTTGGTGAATATAATGGCCATGTTCTTTCAACTCCGATACCGTTTGAGTTCTTTCTTACTGTGAATGTTGCTCTGTTGCTTCCGCCCTGTTTCTTAATTACAAGACCTTCAAAAACCTGAACTCTTTCACGGTTTCCTTCCACGATCTTAGCGTGAACTCTGATTGTATCACCCACGTTAAAATCTGTAACTTCCTTAATCTGAGCTGCTTCAATTTCCTTAATTAATTCCTGCATAATAGCCTCCTTATTTATTACGATGTTCTTAATACATTATTTGTAACAGAGGACCATCTTTTTATGCGAAAAAACACAAAATATGTTCTTTCGTCTATACAGCATTTGTTATATTAGCATAACTTTTCTTATTTGGCAAGAGATTTTGTGATTTTATTGAAAAAGTCAAATGTTAAAGGGAAACTTTTTATTTATACAAAATCAAATTTCGTTTCATTGCATCACAAGCCTGCTTTGATCCTGCTTAATTTTCTGCCGATAAATTATACTGCTTTGCCTGAGTCATGTACATATTAGCGTAGAATCCGTTTTCCAAGCCAAGTAATTCCTCATGCGTCCCTTCCTCAATCAGATGTCCGTCGTTAAAAACGATAATTCTGTCACAAAATCTGCAGGAAGACAGTCTGTGGGAAATATATACTGCAGTTTTATTTTTCACCAGTTGATCAAAATTACGATAAACTTCATATTCGGAAATCGGATCCAGAGCAGCCGTCGGCTCATCCAAAATTACGACCGGAGCATTTTTATATAACGCTCTGGCAATGGCAAGTTTCTGGCTTTCACCACCGGAAGGCTCCACTCCATTTTCCACAAACATTTTATAAATATATGTTTGATCTTTTTCTTCCAGACTTTCTACCCAGTCATCAATACCGGCAATCTTATAGGTATCCTTCAGGTCAATATCCTTTTCCTGAAATACAGTCACATTTTCTTTAATCGTAAATGCAAAAAGCCGGAAATCCTGAAATACAACGGATAACAGTTTCATATATTCTACAAAATCATATTCTCTGGCATCTTTGCCATTCACCAATATTTCCCCTTCATAATTATCATACAGATGACATAGCAGTTTAATAAATGTAGTCTTTCCTGCACCATTCTGCCCAACAATGGAAAGATGTTCTCCCGCATGAATCTTAACAGAAATATTATTGAGTATGTATTTATCCGTATTTGGATATTTAAAACTAACGTTTTTAAATTCAATTTCACAGGCACCGTTAACTACTTCTTTACCACCATCGCTTAAATCCATTAATCTGCCGCGATCTCCGTATATGTCTTCTACAAAATCCACATAAAACTTCAGAACAGAGGATGAATAACTTATTTCCAAATATGCATTCACAATTTGTCTGATTGCTCTGTCAAATTTTTCTGTAGCCTGGAATAAACTTGAAAATTCACCTATGGTTATAGCTTTTTTAATTATATTTACTACAAGTAATAAATAAATTGATGTATCACAAATTGCGTAGAACAGAGCATTTATATTCCAATAGCGCAAAAATCCAAGATGATATTTTTTACTTGTGTTATAGATTCTGTCCACATATCCGTCATACTTATCTGTAAAAATCTTTGATGCATCATATAGACGGACATCTTTTGCGTATCGGCTTTCCATAAGTTCTGTATTAAAGTAATTGCTTCCACGTTCCACATTTCCCATTTCTTTAAAGAATTTTCTTCTGCTCTTATTTACTTTAGAAGTAGTAAAGGAATTGACTGCAAAAGAAATGATAACAGGAATCATAAGCCAGGGAATTTTCGTACATACCAAAACTACTACACCCAAAGCTACAATAAAATTAGATGCTATATTTGCTATCGGTGCAATCAGACTATTTACCTGACCGGTTTCATTGATTGCTCTCTGGGCGTTTTTTATAATATCCAATACTTCCGTATCTTCCGTATTGACAAATTTCATATCAATACAACTCATACAGAGTTTTGTTGAGAGAATACGCATGAATTTCTCATTGATTTCAGCCAGTTTTTCGCCAGTAAGTTTATTGATATTCTGATATATAAAATTTCCAAGACAAATAAATGCAATCCAGAATATAATTGCACTCATATCTCTTTTTGAAGAATCTGCGATTTCATCAATCAGATACTGTGAACCAATAATGGTGATAAACGGAGCTGCAGAATTCACAATAAAATTCAAAATCAGCATAAAGAAATATGTTTTATCTGTCTGCCAGGCGAATTTTGTGAAAAACTTATAACAGCGTATGGTTTCTTTATTCATTTTCATTCGCCTGTCCTCCTTCCTTATAATACTGAGACTGAATTTGGAACATATAAGCATATTTGCCGTCTTTCTTCATCAGTTCATTATGAGTACCCTCTTCCACAACACTTCCGTTTTCAAACATTGCAATCTTGTCGCAGAATCTTGTACTGCCCAGTCTGTGTGAAATAAATATGGCTGTTTTGTTCTGTATCATATTTTCAAATTCACGATACATTCTGTCTTCGGCAAGAGCATCCAGGGCAGCCGTCGGTTCATCCAAAATAACCACTTTACCGTCTTTATACAAAGCCCTCGCCATAGCAAGTCTCTGCTTTTCACCGCCTGATAAATCAATTCCTTTTTTGTCAAAAATCTTTAAGAGATTTGTATGTATTCCGGTTTCATAAGAATCTATTTTCGCTTTCAGTCCGCTTTGTTCTAATACAGAATTAATCTTATTCATATCTGTATTTTCTTCATCGGCAAAAGATATATTCTGATAAATCGGCATGGCAAAACACTCTACATTCTGGAATACAGGTGAAAATAATTTGAAATATTCCTCCCGGTTATATTCCCTAATATCCACACCGTTTAAAAGGATTCTTCCCACGGTAGGCTCATATAGTTTCATAATAAGCTTTATAAATGTTGTTTTTCCTGCACCATTGACCCCGACGACAGCCAGTTTCATTCCGTTACCTATTGTCAAATTAACATTTTTCAAAACATAATCGTCATGTCCCGGATATTTAAAGCTGACATTTTCAAACTGAAACTCAAACTTATCAGGATTAATATCTGTTATATGTCCGTCCTTTTCTCCGTCGGACTCTTTGTCTTC
>JAUUNJ010000095.1 GCA_030844625.1 Roseburia sp.
TATGCGAAAAAAGCAGGTAAAGACAAGTTAATATGTTCGACGTTTGAGGAATATTATTTGAATTATAATATGGCAGGTCTTACAACGCCAGAAATTCAAAATGCAGGATATGGTGAGGGTTATCACAATTCTGCGAAAAAGTTGTATTTATATGCCAGAGAAGATTGTGGGATGGAACCTACAGGATATGTTTTTTATAGAAAAGAAGTTGGTGGAAAGTCATATAAAAAAATAGGGACTAAGAATGGAGAGAAAGATGTATTCGTTGACAATAGTGTGAAAGGCGGAAAGACATATCGATATAAGGTTAAATCATATTTGAAAATCGGGGAAAAGACATATTACTCAAAAAAATCTAAATATATACAAATGAGTGCTGTAAATTTCACCTGTTCCTATAAGGTGAAAGCTTTGTCAAATCCGTCCGGTAATTCGAATACCATTTCATGGAAACTGAAAAGTAATAAAAAATATAATGGGGATACAGTGATTAAGCCGGGAGATGGTTCTTATCAGTATAGGAAAAACAAAAACTCTGATATCCTAATATATGACTGTGCAATGAAAAAATATAGTCTGGATAATAAAACCTGGATAGATATTCCTAAAAAGGGAATTATACTGAAAGCAAAACAGACAATATACCTTCAATGCGAACTGAGTGAAAACGATGAACTTTCTAACGGAGAGAAAGCATCAGATATTAATTTTGTCAGTGACACTTTATGTGAATCACAAATAGAATTTATGACGGGAGGAATAGAATATAAAGGTTCGTATTTCTGTGCTACAGATTATACGGAAGCAACATTAAATTTCGTAACAGGGCATGGTTCGGCATATTTAGAGTGGGATTAGTTGTAAGACAGAGATAATATAATCAGAATTTTAAACAAAATCAGAAGATCTTAAAGGTTCAAAAGAATAAATAAGATCTTCTTTTTTGTTTTAGCGTATTAAATTTAATCAATAAATTGGTTATATAATGTAGGTTGAAAAAACACGATATTTGCGGTATGATATACAAGTTAACGTGGACAATTCTATTCACGTTTAATATATTGAAGAAAAGAGGAAACATGATGAATTTTAATGTTGCAGTTATTCCGGGAGATGGAATTGGACCAGAGATAGTTACAGAAGCGCAGAAGGTTCTGGATGCTGTGGGAAAAAAGTTTGGTCATACCTTTAACTACACAGAAGTTGATATGGGTGGCGTGTCAATCGACAAACATGGAGTACCACTTACAGAGGAAGCACTTAAAACGGCGAAAGCCAACGATGCAGTGCTTCTTGGAGCCGTCGGCGGTGTCGTCGGGAAGGACAGTTGGTATGAACTTCCGCCAAATCTGAGACCGGAAGCAGGACTCCTTGCAATCAGAAAGGGACTCAGCCTTTTTGCTAATTTAAGACCTGCATATCTATATAAAGAATTAAAGGATGCCTGTCCACTAAAGGAATCCGTGGCAGATGCCGGTTTTGATATGATTATTGTCAGAGAGTTGACAGGTGGTCTTTATTTTGGAGAAAGAAAGACAGAAGAAGTAAATGGAGTGCTTACCGCAACAGATACATTAACATATAACGAAAATGAAATCAGAAGGATTGCGATTAAAGCTTTTGATATTGCAATGAAGAGAAGAAAGAATGTAATCAGTGTAGACAAGTCTAATGTGCTTGACTCTTCAAGGCTTTGGGACAAGGTGGTAAATGAGGTGGCAAAAGATTACCCTGAGGTTACATTGACCCATATGCTGGTAGACAACTGTGCAATGCAGCTCGTAAAAGATCCAGCCCAGTTTGATGTTGTCGTCACAGAGAATATGTTTGGAGATATTCTTTCCGATGAGGCAAGCATGGTTACAGGTTCCATCGGAATGCTTTCATCCGCAAGTCTGAGAGAAGATAAATTTGGTCTTTATGAGCCAAGCCACGGGGCAGCCCCTGATATTGCAGGACAGAATAAGGCTAACCCTATAGCTACAATTCTTTCAGCAGCAATGATGCTCAGATATTCATTTGATTTAGATAAAGAAGCAGATGCCGTAGAAAAAGCCGTAGAAAAAGTCCTTGAGGATAATATCAGAACAGTAGATATTATGTCTGAGGGAATGACGTTAGTAGGCTGCAAGGAAATGGGCGATGAAATCTGCAAGAGGTTATAGGAGGTATATATTATGAAAAGTGATGCAGTAAAAGCAGGAATACAGCAGGCACCACACAGATCATTATTCAATGCTCTGGGTCTTACAGAAGAAGAAATGGAAAGACCATTAGTAGGTATTGTCTGTTCATATAATGAAATTGTTCCGGGTCATATGAATCTGGATAAAATAGCCAATGCAGTAAAGATGGGAGTGGCAATGGCAGGAGGTACACCAATTATGTTTCCGGCGATTGCAGTATGTGATGGTATTGCCATGGGACATATCGGAATGAAATATTCTCTTGTCACAAGAGATCTGATTGCCGATTCCACGGAGGCTATGGCACTTGCGCATCAGTTTGATGCGTTGGTGATGATTCCAAACTGTGACAAGAATGTTCCGGGACTTTTAATGGCAGCAGCGAGAGTTAACGTTCCTACGGTATTTGTTTCCGGAGGACCAATGCTTGCCGGACATGTAAAGGGACGAAAGAGAAGTCTTTCTTCCATGTTTGAGGCGGTAGGTGCTCATGCAGCGGGCAATATGACTCTTGAAGATGTGAAGGAATTTGAGCACAATGCCTGCCCTACATGCGGTTCCTGTTCCGGTATGTATACTGCCAACTCAATGAACTGCTTAACAGAAGTATTGGGAATGGGACTGAAGGGGAATGGAACAATCCCTGCTGTTTATTCAGAGAGATTAAAACTTGCAAAACATGCAGGTATGGCAGTTATGGATTTATATAGAAAAAATATTCGTCCAAGAGATATTATGACAAAGGATGCGATTCTTAATGCGTTGACAGTTGATATGGCACTTGGATGTTCAACGAACAGTATGCTTCATTTGCCGGCAATTGCACATGAAATAGGATTTGATTTTGACATTTCATTTGCCAATGAAATCAGTGAAAAGACACCGAATCTTTGCCACCTGGCTCCGGCAGGTCCTACATACATGGAAGATCTCAATGAGGCGGGCGGTGTTTATGCAGTGATGAATGAATTAAGTGAACTTGGACTTTTGAAGGAAGACTGCATGACAGTTACAGGAAAAACAGTAGGTGAGAATATTAAGGGCTGTGTAAATAAGAATCCTGAGGTTATCAGACCTCTTGATAAGCCATATAGTAAAACGGGCGGTCTTGCGGTACTGAAAGGAAATCTTGCTCCGGACGGCAGCGTTGTAAAACGTTCTGCGGTAGTGGATGAAATGATGGTACATGAAGGACCGGCAAGAGTGTTTGAATGTGAAGAGGATGCAATAGCAGCCATTAAAGGCGGCAAGATTGTTGCCGGAGATGTAGTTGTTATCAGATATGAAGGACCAAAGGGTGGTCCGGGAATGAGAGAAATGCTCAACCCTACATCTGCAATTGCAGGCATGGGACTGGGTTCGTCTGTAGCGCTGATCACAGATGGTCGTTTCTCAGGTGCTTCCAGAGGTGCTTCCATCGGGCATGTTTCACCGGAAGCAGCAGTGGGCGGACCAATTGCTCTGGTAGAGGAAGGCGACATCATCAAGATTAATATTCCTGAAATGAAACTGGAACTTGATGTTTCTGATGAAGTTCTGGAAGAGAGAAGAAAGAACTGGAAACCTAGAGAACCTAAGGTTACAACAGGATATTTGGCAAGGTACGCGTCTATGGTTACATCAGGTAACAGAGGGGCAATCTTAGAGATAAAATAAAATATTGGAAGAGAGGATAAGCATTATGGAATTAAACGGTTCACAAATAGTAATTGAATGTTTGAAAGAACAGGGTGTTGATACAGTTTTTGGATATCCTGGAGGAACAATTTTAAATATATATGATGAATTATATAACCATTCAGATGAGATAACCCATATTCTTGTTTCACATGAACAGGGAGCAGCCCATGCGGCTGATGGTTATGCAAGATCAACAGGTAAAGTTGGTGTTTGTATGGCAACATCAGGTCCGGGAGCAACAAATCTTGTTACAGGTATTGCAACAGCTTATATGGATTCTGTTCCTGTTGTTGCAATAACAGCCAATGTTGCAAAATCCGGACTGGGAAAAGATTCATTTCAGGAAATTGATATTGTAGGTGCTACAATGCCTTTCACAAAGCATAACTTTATTGTCAAAGATATCGAATATCTGGCAGATACTTTGAGAAAAGCATTTGTGATTGCAAAGTCAGGCAGACCGGGACCTGTATTAGTTGATATTACAAAAGACGTTACTGCCAATAAATATGAATATACAAAACAGGAGCCTGTTAAGATTGAAAGAAAGACAGATACAATTAATGAATCTGATATTGACACAGTTGTTGCAATGATAAAAGAAGCAAAGAAACCATTTATTCTTGTAGGTGGTGGTGCTGTTATTGCTGATGCAGAGGCGGAAGTAAGAGAGTTTGCGGAACTGATTGATGCTCCTGTGTGTGATACCCTTATGGGCAAAGGTGCTATTGAGGGCACAAACCCAAGATATACAGGTATGATCGGTATGCATGGTACAAAGACGTCTAATTTTGGTGTTACCCAGTGTGATCTTTTACTGGTTCTTGGTGCAAGATTCAGCGACAGAGTTACAGGAAATGCAAAGCAGTTTGCAAGTAATGCAAAAATTGTACATATGGATGTTGATCCATCGGAAATCAATAAGAATGTAAGAACGGATGCAAGTATTATAGGAGATATTAAAGAAGTGCTTGCAAGACTTAACAAAAAGGTTACAAAACAGGAACATTCAGAATGGATGTCATATATTAATGAAATGAAAGAAAAATATCCGCTTGCACTTGATAAGAGTAAATTAACAGGTCCTGCTGTAATTGATTCTGTTTACAATATTACAAACGGTGATGCCATTGTTACTACAGATGTAGGACAGCATCAGATGTGGGCTGCACAGTTCTATAATTATAAAGCCCCAAGACAGCTTATTACATCAGGTGGTCTTGGAACAATGGGATATGGTGTAGGAGCATGTATTGGCTCAAAGATGGGAAACAAGGACAGAATCTGTGTAAATATAGCTGGTGACGGATGTTTCCGTATGAATATGAATGAGATTGCCACAGCAACACGTTATAACATACCTATTATTCAGATTGTTATTAACAATCATGTTCTTGGTATGGTTAGACAGTGGCAGACTCTGTTCTATGGCAAGAGATATTCCAATACAACATTAAATGACAGTGTTGATTTTGTTAAGATTGCAGAAGGTATGGGAGCTAAGGCATACAGAGTTACAACGGTAGATGAATTTGAGAGTGCATTGAAAGAGGCTATCGAACTTAACATCCCTTGTGTAATTGATTGTCAGATCGACAGTGACGACAAGGTATTCCCAATGGTACCGGCAGGTACTGCAATCAGTGAGGCGTTCTCAGAAGAGGATCTTGCAGAAAAAGGATACGATTGTTAATTAGTGAAGCATTAAGAGTTAAATAATAAAGAGGAGGCATAAAATGGCTAGAGTATATAATTTCTCAGCAGGTCCGGCAGTATTACCGGAAGAAGTATTAAAAGAAGCAGCAGAAGAAATGCTGGATTATAAGGGAACCGGAATGAGTGTAATGGAAATGAGCCACCGCTCCAAAGCGTTCCAGCAGATTATTGATGAAGCAGAACAGGATATCAGAGATTTAATGAATATTCCGGATAATTACAAGGTTTTGTTTCTTCAGGGAGGCGCATCCCAGCAGTTTGCGGCGATTCCTATGAATTTAAAGAAAAATGGAAAGGCGGCATACATAGTTACAGGTCAGTGGGCTAAAAAAGCTGCTGCTGAAGCGGAAAAATATTTAGAAGTTCAGAGAGTGGCATCATCTGCCGATAAGACATTTTCATATATTCCGGATTGCAGTAATCTGAATATTGATGATGATGTAGATTATGTATATATTTGTGAAAATAATACAATTTATGGAACAAAATTCCATGAACTGCCAAATACAAAGGGACATACATTGGTAGCAGATGTTTCATCCTGTTTTTTGTCAGAGCCGGTTGATGTTGAGAAATACGGTATTATTTATGGAGGTGTTCAGAAGAACATTGGTCCTGCCGGTGTTGTGATTGCCATTATCAGAGAAGATTTAATTCCTGAAGAAGTGGATCAGAGTGTACCGACAATGCTTGCGTACAAGACTCAGGCAGACGCAGATTCTCTTTATAACACACCACCTTGCTATGGTATTTACATCTGTGGTAAGGTATTTAAGTGGATTAAAAAAATGGGCGGTCTTGAAGCAATGAAGAAACACAACGAAGAAAAGGCTAAAATTCTTTATGACTTCCTTGACAATAGTAAGTTATTTAAGGGTACAGTAGTTCCTAAAGATCGTTCTCTCATGAATGTACCTTTTGTTACTGGCAATGAAGAATTGGATGCTAAGTTTGTCTCGGAGGCAAAGGAAGCAGGGCTTGAAAATCTGAAAGGTCACAGAACAGTGGGCGGTATGAGAGCCAGCATCTACAATGCAATGCCAAAAGAAGGTGTTCAGGCATTGGTTGACTTTATGAAGAAGTTCGAGGAGGAGAATGCATAATGATAAAAGTAAATTGTTTAAATCCTATTTCAGAACTGGGTACAGGCTTATTAAATGATAACTATGAAATGACAGACAATTTTTCGGATGCTGATGTGGCACTTGTAAGAAGTGCAGCAATGCATGATCTGGAATTACCGGAAGGTCTTCTTGCTGTAGCAAGGGCAGGTGCAGGTGTTAATAATATTCCTTTGGATAAGTGTGCAGATAAGGGGATTGTAGTATTCAATACACCGGGGGCGAATGCTAACGGTGTTAAAGAACTGGTTCTTTGTGGAATGCTTCTTGCATCAAGAGATATTATTGGAGGTAATCAGTGGGTTGCTGACAACAAGGCAGATGAAAACATCAATAAGACAATGGAAAAGGCAAAGAAAAACTTTGCCGGAAACGAAATCAAAGGTAAAAAACTTGGTGTAATCGGACTGGGAGCGATAGGAAGATTGGTTGCCAATATAGGTGTATCTATGGGAATGGAAGTTTATGGAACAGACCCATATATTTCAGTTGAAGGTGCATTAAGTCTTAAGAGAGATGTTAAGTTAGTTAAGACAAGGGAAGAAATCTTTAAGGAATGTGATTTTATTACAGTTCACACACCATTGCTGGATGATACAAAGGAAATGATTAATAAAGACACAATGGCAATGATGAAAGACGGTGTTGTAATTCTTAACTTTGCAAGAGATCTTCTGGTATGCGATGATGATATGGCGGAAGCTCTTAAATCAGGAAAGGTTAAGAAGTATGTAACAGACTTTCCAAATGCCAAAACTGCCAATATGGAAGGGGTTATAGCAACTCCGCATCTTGGAGCGTCAACGGAAGAATCTGAAGATAATTGTGCTGTTATGGCGGTTCAGGAGATTATGAATTTTGTTGAAAATGGTAATATTATTAATTCAGTGAATTATCCGAGATGTGACCTTGGTGTTTGTGATAAGGCTGCCAGAATTACTGTTTGCCATAAGAATGTTCCGAATATGATTGGTCAGCTTACATCAGTCGTAGCTGCTGAAAATATTAACGTTTCAGATATGGTTGATAAGTCAAAGGGAGATTATGCTTACGCAATTATTGATTTAGATGCACCGGCAACAGATGCTTTGGTTCAGAAGCTGGGTCAGGTTGAAGGTGTGATTAAGGTAAGAGTGGTAAAATAAGAAGTTGCATATCAGCAGCGAGCTATGTAAAAATAAACAGATACAAGCATGATGAAAGTACAATTTCAAAAGTTTGTATCTGTTTTCTTATTTTGGTTTTGCAATGAATTATTTTGGTGTATACTAGACGAAGAAAAATGATGTGTGGAGGTAATTATGTTTTGGTTAACTGCAACTGCCGCAGATGAAATAGAATCAAATGTGGAAGAATTGAATGAAAAAGTCAGTAAATTAACAGAGATAACCGATGGAATGCTCAATAAGATCATTGATTTTGGGTTTGATCTGTTGATTGCAATTATTATTTTTGTTATAGGAAGAATTATTCTTAAGCTTCTTAGAAAATTGTTTAAGAACATTCTGAATAAGTCCAGTGTGGATATTGGGGTTGTCAGATTTGTAGATTCTATTATTAAAGTCATAGGATATCTGATTATAATCATTATTATTTGCGGACAGATAGGAATTCAGACAACATCCCTGATTACTTTGCTTGGAACTGCCAGTCTTTCCATTGGTCTTGCTCTGGAGGGCTGCCTGTCCAATTTTGCCGGAGGGGTTTTGATTTTGGTCACCAAGCCTTTTGTTGTAGGGGATTACATTATGGTAAATGATGTGGAAGGAACAGTTGA
>JAUUNJ010000096.1 GCA_030844625.1 Roseburia sp.
AGAAGTGTAGACGATTATAATGCAGTAATGTTTTATCAGATAGCAAAAAATGACACAAGGACTACGGGAATAATAAGACTTCCCCAAAATGCAAAGAAGAATCTGCTGACCATAGAAAATATTCCTGATGTAAATGATCCGGAGTTCTGGATCAGTGAACTTGAAAATTTCTGTGATTATAACTGGACAGCATATAAGAACAAATAATAGGATGCTATTTGCGGCAGAAATGGGCAAAAATAATATTTTTAGCCAGTCCCATTATTGACCGTAAAAAAAAATAGTAGTATATTAACAAGTGGAGGCACGTTTTGCGGGTTTCCGCTTGTTTTACATATGACATGTAGGACAGATGGGATTTTATGAATTCCATAATATTAAAATCATTTATGCACGGAGGAAGTTAGAGATGGACAAGAAAAATATTGACTGGGCAAACCTTGGTTTTGGCTATGTTCAGACAGACAAGAGATTTGTAGCAAATTTTAAAGAAGGTAAGTGGGATGATGGTGTTCTCACGGAGGATGCTACAGTGGTCATTAATGAATGTGCCGGAGTATTACAGTATGCCCAGACATGTTTTGAAGGAATGAAAGCATACACAACGGAAGATGGTCGTGTTGTTATATTCCGTCCGGATTTAAATGCACAGAGAATGGAAGATACGGCGAAAAGACTGGAAATGCCGGTTTTCCCGAAAGATAAATTTGTTGAGGCTGTTGCACAGACTGTTAAGGCAAACTTAGATTATGTTCCTCCTTATGGTTCAGGAGCAACATTATATATCAGACCATATATGTTTGGTAGCTCGGCAGTTATCGGTGTAAGTCCTGCAGATGAATATCAGTTCAGAGTATTTACAACACCGGTTGGTCCTTATTTTAAGGGTGGGGCTAAGCCAATCACAATTAAAGTAAGTGATTTTGACAGAGCGGCACCTCATGGTACGGGACATATCAAGGCGGGGCTTAATTATGCAATGAGCCTTCATGCAATCGTTACTGCTCATGAAGAGGGCTTCTCAGAAAATATGTACTTAGATGCAGCCACAAGAACTAAGGTGGAGGAAACAGGCGGTGCTAATTTTATCTTTGTAACAAAGGATAATAAGGTTATTACGCCGAAGTCAGACAGTATACTCCCTTCCATAACACGGCGTTCCATTATGTACGTTGCAAAAGAATATCTTGGACTGGAAGTGGAAGAGAGAGAAGTTTACCTGGATGAGGTAAAAGATTTTGCTGAATGTGGTCTCTGCGGCACGGCGGCAGTTATTTCTCCTGTAGGAAAGATTGTTGACCATGGTAAAGAAATCTGTTTCCCAAGTGGAATGGATGACATGGGACCAATTACCAAGAAATTATATGATACATTAACAGGAATTCAGATGGGCAGAATTGAAGCCCCTGAAGGATGGATATATGAGGTTAAATAGTTAAAGAATTCTGGGCCCGCTTGTTCTTTCAAGCGGGCTTTTAAACATAATAGAGGTTTGTAAATGGAAGCATTATATAAAGGAGCACAGGCGGTAATAGAAGAGGTAAAGAAAGCCGTTGTGGGAAAAGAAGATATTATAGAATTAATTATGATGGCAATGGTGGCAGAGGGACATGTTTTAATAGAGGATATGCCGGGGGTCGGAAAGACCACGATGGCAATTGCTTTTGCCAAAGCGATGGGGATTCAGGAAAACAGAGTACAGTTCACACCGGATATTATGCCTTCTGATTTGACGGGATTCTCAATATATCAAAAGGAGACCGGGCAGTTTGTTTATCAGCCGGGTGCGCTGATGTGCAATCTGTTTCTGGCGGACGAAATCAACAGGACTTCTCCTAAGACCCAGTCGGCACTATTAGAAGTCATGGAAGAACGGCACATTACTGTAGATGGGGTATCCCGGGAGACAGGGAAACCGTTTATTGTAATTGCCACACAAAACCCGGAGGGATCTGCGGGGACCCAGTTGCTGCCGGAATCCCAGATTGACAGATTTATGATCTGTATAAAGATGGGGTATCCGACTGTAGAAGAGGAGATGGAAATATTAAGAAGACGCCAAAGCGGAAATCCAACAGATTATGTTAAAAAAGTTTTAAATGGAGAATATATATTAAAAATGCAGCAGGAAGTAAGAGATATATTTGTTCATAAAGTTATATATAAATATATTGCACAGCTTGCTGAAGCCACAAGAAACAGTGAATTATTGGAAGAAGGCATCAGTCCCAGAGGTACAGTAGCCCTTGCTGCCATGAGCCGGGCAAAGGCATGGATTTGTGGAAGGAATTTTGTATCACCAAAGGATGTCAGGGAGGTGTTTTTTGCTGTCACAAGGCACAGAGTACAGTTGAAGCTGAAAGCAAAAGTGGGAAACATAAGTATTGATCAGGTTTTAGAGCAGATACTGGAACAGGTGGAAGAACCCGTCATGAGAAAAAGATAGGAGACTTATGATTAAAGAAATTTTAGTTTATCTGGCAGTGGTTTTGTTTACGTTGTACTGGTTTTTTATGTTTAATGAGAATGTGATGGCATTTATGCTTGTGCTTGAAGTGATATACTTTTTTTCGGCAGTTATATTCAGCATGACTGCAAAGAGTAAAATAAGTATATCCATAAATAATTTAATGCATACTGGGGAACAAAATCAAAATATTCCCATTAAGATTGCCGTGAAAAACCAATGTAAAATATTTCCTATTCATTTTTGCCTGTACTTAAAAATTGAAAATATGTTAACAGGCGAAAAAACACGATTTAAAACAAAAGGAACCGTCAGAAGAAAAAATAACAAAACGCTGATAATTCCCATAAGTGCTCAGAATTGTGGAAATATGATGATTACAATAAAAAAAGTTAAAATTTATGATCTGCTTATGATTATGGGGAGCATAAAAAGAATCAAAGAAAGTACACAGGTAAGTATCCTGCCACAGATGCATTTAATTCCGGTAGAAATCACGAGAAAGACAAGAGGGTTTATTGCAGATGCAGATGAGTATTCGGACAGGGAGAGCGGAGATGATTCTTCTGAAATATATCAGATCAGAGAATATACCAAAGAGGATTCTATGCATGATATACATTGGAAATTGTCTGCAAAATCAGACACTCTTCTGGTAAAAGAGCGGGGAAAGTCATTGGGAAGTGTGGTGCTTATTTGGATTGATACTTTTGAAAATAGTAATAAACGAAGGTGGTGGATGAAATCTGTTCAAAGAAAACTTTTTAGAACAAATAGTCATCTTACAAACGGTATTGCACCCAAAGTGCTGGAGATTGCGGCATCGGTTTCTTTTTCGTTATTTGAAGAAAAATGTGTACATATGGTAGCGTGGTATGAACCTGAAAATGGCGTGGTCAGAAAAAAGAGAATAAGCAGGGAAATACATATTTATGAATTGCTGAACAGGCTGACTCTGATTCAGCCTTGTGCAGAGGAAGAAAAGATAAGAACAGTATACAGGAATTCTTTCAGGGGAGAACACTTTAGTTCGATTGTGGAAATTAAAAGTAACGGTGAAATGACGGTTAACGGGGAACCGATACAGGTACCTGCAAAAAAGGGAAATATTCAATGGGAACAACTGGGAATAACAGTGTAGCAACAGGAAGGTATATTTTGAGGAACAAAAACTATGGCAGGATTTAAAATAAGTGTGAAAAAAGAAAAAAGAAGATGGATACATATAACCGGAATAGTGGCAGTTTATCTGCCACTGCTGTCCTTAACTAATGTTTATTTTTCCTCTTTCATGATTTCCATAAATTTTTATAAGATGGCGCTTATATTGATTCCGTTGGTAGCATTTGGTTATTTTATGGTATATATTCCAAAATACCGTGCTGCAAGATTTATTTTCTTTTTTGCTGCATTGGCATTGGCACTGGTTGTTAATAGACGGATTTTAAGAAATGGATTTGATACCATTGCATACAGTTATACCAGGATGAACAGTCAGATTGGAGACAAAGACAATATTACACAAATTGTGGGAAATAATGAATTCTTAGTGGTTATATTTATTGTACTGATTGTTTTTTCTATGATATTTTCGGCGGTTCTTCTGACAAAGCGCATGTGGATATTGCCACTGGTAATTATGCTTTTGCCTGTTTTTTTAATATCCTGCGTGGGATATCTGCCCGCTGTTATCGATATCTGCCACTTAATCATGGCAGGAACTTTTTATATTGTTTATTATCATGAAAATGATGGAGGGGAGGCATTGGCTGCCCTGACCGGTGCAATGATTTTTTTGGTTACAATGATGGCTGTTTCTATGGCTTTTGTTCCGAAAATTTACAGGTATAAAAAACATAATCAGGAAAAATATCTGGAAGTAAGAAAAAGTCTTCAAAAAATTGACCAGATGGATTTGGAGAAAATAATATCGGGAATGGTTGAACGAAGAGGAAATTATACAAAGGGCGGGGTCGGAAAGGGCGATTTAAGAAACCTTGCAAGCTGTAAATCGGCAGGAAGTGAAGAACTGGAAGTGACCCTTTCCCACAAACCCGGTTCCCCAATCTATCTTAAGGCGTTTGTCGGAACCACATATACCGGAGAAAAGTGGGAAGAACTGGGAGCGGATGCACTTGCAGAGTTAAATAAATTTGCGGGAAGTAAGAAGCGGCAGAGACAACTTTTAAATACTCCCTTTCAAAAGATAGAAGATATCAGTAATACAAGTGCAGAATATGAAGGCAATTACAGTTTTATTACAAAAAAAATTAAAATTCATGTTTTAAACAGATATGATGATATAGGATATTTTCCTTATTTTGCTAAAATTACAAGTGATGAAGGGATAAATCAGAATTCATACATAGATGGAGAAGGAAGAAAAGATTATTTATATTCTTATTATGCATCGGATCAGGCGGAGTCGCTGATGGCTGCTTATATGTCCGGTTTTTATGATATGAGTGATAATGGGTTGTCAGAAGAGGAAAAGGATATCTATGTATCAAAAACAGAACTCTGGAAGAAATATTCCCAATTTGTTTCTGAAGCATATACAGATTATCCGGATGAATTATCCAATCTTACAGAACTTTGTGATCAAATAGGAAATATGTATTCATTTTCAAGTGCTGATCTGGCAGAGAAGATAAATGCAAAGTTTGAGGAGAGACTTAGTTACACCTTAAATCCTGGCGCAAAGCCGGAGGATAAAGATTTTGTGGAATATTTTATTGAAAGCGGAAAAGGGTTCTGTGTACATTTTGCATCCACAGCCACACTGATTTATCGCCGATTCGGATATCCGGCAAGATATGTGGAAGGTTATGCCATACCGGAAAGTGAATTCAAAATACAACAGGATGGAACCTATAAAGCGGTGGTAAAAGATGACATGGCACATGCCTGGTGTGAAGTCTTTGATCAGAATATGGGATGGATGGTACGGGAACACACGCTAAGTGACAATAATACCAATACCTCAGGACAGAGTCAGACTGCAAAAAGTAATCAGAGAGAGACTACTACATCACAACCGGTAACAAGGACAAATAACACAACTCATGAAGTGACCACTGCGTCGAAGAACATTGAAAACAAATCGGAAAAGCAATCAGGAAGTGGGGGAGGTCAGGGTTCTTCCAATTCACAATCAGTCAGCGGTGGAGGTATAAAGATAAAATTAAGGGATGTATTATATTTGTTTGTTTATGTGATTCTCTTTTTTATTGTTCTTATGGTATTCTGTGTAATCCAATGTGGAGTGAGAATAAATCATAAAATACGTAAATTTAAAAAGAAAAAGGATAATGCAGGAATCAAATACATTTATAATGAAATTTTTGAAATATGTTGTTTTTGTGGACTAAAGACGGAGAACAAAACGGAAGAGCAATTGTTAGAGCAAATGAAAACAGAATTTCAGGAACTTAGTGTGGAAGAGTGGCAATGGATTCATGATTGTGCTTTGAGGGCGGCTTTTTCCGGTAGACAGGCAGACAGAGCAGAACGAAAGTCGATGTATAAACTTATGGTAAAATTTAAGAAAAAAATATGGAAGGGCTTAAATTTAAGAAAAAAAGTGGTTTTTAAATTTGTAAAAGCGATGTAATATAATAATAAACGAAATAAAGTACAAGGAGAGACAAATGTTTAATAGAATTGAGTTAAAAGGAAATGCAAAAAAGATACTTAGCAGAAATTACTGGATGGTTGTTGTCGTCACACTGATTTTTGGATTGGTCAGCGGTACAGGTACAGGTATAAATCTTAATTTCAATTTTTCAGATCCTTCCGCAAATATCTTTTCAATGAATTATACGGGGATTGACAATGATGTTATTGATGAATTTGGGAATATTTCTGACAGCTATGATAATGGGATTGTGAATTTTAAAAATGGATACAGAGAGATATTTGAGGGAATGAAGATTTTGTTTCACAGAATGACATTTGGAATGGGAATTGTAGTTTTGTGGCTGCTGCTGATCGTTATTGCCATAGCTTTCATACTTAGTGTCTTTGTATTCAACCCATTACATGTAGGGTGTAGAAGATGGTATCTTTTCAATAGAAAGGAAAAGGCTGAACTGGGAGAAATTGCTTATATATTCAGCCACGGATATGTCAATACAGTTAAAATTATATTCTGTAAGGGATTATTTACCTTTTTGTGGTCTCTGTTGTTTGTAATTCCGGGAATTATTAAAGGTTATGAATACAGAATGATTCCGTTTCTTTTGGCAGAAAATCCGGAAATGGACATGCATGAGGCTTTCGAGAGAAGCAGAAAACTTATGGATGGAAATAAATGGGATGCATTTGTTTTAGACCTTTCATTTATCGGATGGAGTATACTTGCTGCGTTTACCTGTGGAATATTAAATTTATTATATGTTGCTCCATATATTGAGTTAACCAATACAGAACTGTATGTATGCTTATGTCAGGGGCAGGGAAGATATACTGCAGAGAGCGGGGCAAATGGCAACCCATATGGCAGTCCGGAAAATAATACTTATGATACTTATTAAGATGAACTTAAAATGCATAAAAGTTAAAAATAAAAAAATTGGCGGAAAATCGCCAATTTTTTTTATATTACACTGGACAAAGGAAATATAATTTGTTAAAATTATAACAATCTCAATAATAACATTAAATTGTCAGTAATTTTCACAAAATTATTACAAAATATACACTATTATTTTGTTGCGGTAAAAAACTAATAATGATATTATTTAGATATGTGGGCAAATGCAAATAAAAGGGTTGTATTTGGTTCATTGCTTATGCTAATTAAAAATTTTTTAAATTTTAATGGAGGATTATATTATGTCAAAGAAAGTAGTAATTGCAGGCGCATGCCGTACAGCTATCGGTAAGATGGGTGGAGCTTTAAGTACAACACCAGCTCCAGTATTAGGATCTATCGTTATTAAGGAAGCTCTTAACAGAGCGGGCGTACCTGCAGATCAGGTTGACCATGTTTACATGGGATGCGTTATCCAGGCGGGATTAGGACAGAACGTTGCACGTCAGGCTTCTATCAAAGCAGGACTTCCTATTGAGACACCGGCTGTTACAGTTAACGTAGTTTGTGGTTCAGGTCTTAACTGTGTTAACATGGCTGCACAGATGATTCAGGCAGGAGATGCTGATATCGTTGTTGCAGGTGGTATGGAGAATATGTCAATGGCACCATACGCATTGCCAAATGCACGTTTCGGTTACCGTATGAACAACGGAACAGTTGTTGATACAATGGTTAATGATGCATTAACAGATGCATTTAACAATTACCACATGATGATTACAGCTGAAAATGTGGCTGATCAGTGGGGACTTACAAGAGAAGAATTAGATGAATTCTCAGCAAATTCACAGCAGAAGTGTGAGAAGGCTATGGCTGAAGGTAAGTTTAAGGATGAAATCGTACCTGTAGAAGTTAAGTCAAGAAAGCAGACAATTATTGTAGATACAGATGAAGGTCCAAGAGCAGGAACAACAGCAGAATCACTTTCTAAATTAAGATGTTGCTCCGGTAAGCCTGACGGCGTGATTACAGCAGGTAATGCTTCCGGTATTAATGATGGTGCAGCGGCAGTTGTAGTTATGAGCGAAGAAAAGGCTAAGGAATTAGGTGTTACACCTATGGCTACATTTGTGGCAGGTGCTCTTGGCGGTGTTGCTCCTGAAATTATGGGCGTTGGACCGGTAGCATCTACAACAAAGGCTTTGGCTAAGGCTGACCTTACAATTGATGATATGGATTTGATCGAAGCAAACGAAGCTTTTGCGGCTCAGTCAGTAGCAGTTGCTAAAGACTTGAACTTTGACATGAGCAAAGTAAACGTTAACGGTGGCGCAATTGCACTTGGACATCCTGTTGGTGCTTCAGGATGCCGTATCCTTGTTACATTACTTCACGAAATGCAGAAGAGAGACGCTAAGAAGGGTCTTGCAACACTGTGTATCGGCGGTGGTATGGGA
>JAUUNJ010000097.1 GCA_030844625.1 Roseburia sp.
CACACCCCATTTGCATATGAACAGCAGTAAACCGGAGGGACCGAAAAGCAGTCTTCAAAGGACAACGATGCTGGTGCTTGCAGTTGCTCTTCACAATATTCCGGAGGGAATGGCAGTCGGTGTGGTGTATGCCGGATGGGTTTCCGGTGAAACAGAAATAACTGTAATGGGAGCTTTAGCACTTTCCCTTGGAATTGCTATCCAGAACTTCCCGGAAGGTGCGATTATATCCATGCCATTATGCTCAGAAGGTGTGTCCAAATTCAAGTCTTTCATTTATGGTGTGCTTTCGGGGATAGTAGAACCCATAGCGGCATTGTTGACAATAGCACTGTCAGAACTGATAATTCCGCTGCTCCCTTATCTGTTAAGCTTTGCGGCAGGAGCAATGATATATGTTGTAGTGGAAGAATTAATTCCGGAAATGTCGGAAGGAAACCATTCTAATATAGGAACCATAATGTTTACATTCGGTTTTACCCTTATGATGGCGCTAGATGTGGCTTTAGGATAAAAATGTAAAAGAAAGTCATTCTATGCCAATAGTGTTTGAAAGTTATTTATTTAGGTGGTAAAATTAATTGTATATAAAAACAGAAATCAGGAGGGCGAAATATGTCAGGATTATTTGAAAAATCGGGATTAAAGAAAACAGGAATTTTTACAGCCGGGGTACTTTTTGGAACAGCCGGAATCAAGCTGTTATCCAGTAAGGATGCAAAAAAGGTTTATACAAATTGTACAGCAGCAGTTTTGAGAGCAAAAGACTGTGTCATGAAGACAGCAACTACAATACAGGAGAATGCAGAAGATATTTATGCTGAGGCACAGCAGATCAATGAGGATAGAGCCCAGAAAGAGGATGTTGTAGAAGAAGATTTGTCCGAATTTGAGGATGATGAAGTGACAGAGTAATATGAAATTTGTAATTAAGCATGAAATCAGGGGACGGTTACGTGTTCATTTGGTGCAGAACAGAATGACCTGCAGGGAAGCAGACATTTTGGAATATTACCTTAACAGTCGTGAAGCGGTCATATCTGCCAGGGTTCAGGAACGTACTATGGACGCGATAATCAAATATAAAGGAAAAAGAACGGATATTATAGCCATACTGAAAAGATTTCAGTACAGCAGAGCGGATATTCCCGAAAATTTCCTTGAAAATACAGGAAGAGAATTAAACCGGCAATACCAGGATAAACTGGTGAATCAGTTGCTTTTCAGGATGGGCAGCAAACTCTTTTTACCGGATCCGGTCAGAGTGGGAATTATTACAATAAAATCAATTAAATATATATGGCAGGGATTAAAAGTGCTGTTCCGGGGAAGAATCGAAGTTCCGGTACTGGATGGAATGGCAATTGGAGTTTCCGTTGTCAGAAGAGACTTTGATACCGCAGGTTCAGTAATGTTCCTTCTTGGCATTGGCGAAATTCTTGAAGAATGGACGCATAAGAAGTCTGTGGATGACTTGGCCAGAAGTATGTCGCTCAATATAGAGAAAGTGTGGCGTGTGATTGATGGAAAAGAAGTTCTTACCACCTCTACATTAATAGAAAGAGGCGACAGACTTGTTGTACATATGGGAAATGTGATTCCTTTTGACGGAGTTGTCCTTGATGGTGAAGCTATGGTAAATCAGGCATCTCTCACAGGAGAATCATTACCGGTAGAAAAGAGGATGGAGTCATATGTTTATGCGGGGACCGTTGTTGAGGAAGGTGAATTAACCATTGAAGTAAAAGAAACAAGTGGTTCCGGTAAGTTTGACAAAATCGTAACTATGATTGAAGAAACCGAGAAATTAAAATCATCACTTGAAGGAAAGGCAGAGCATCTGGCAGATAAACTGGTGCCATATACACTGGCAGGAGCAGGTGCTGCATGGGCGTTCACTAGAAACACCACAAAAATGCTGTCGGTACTGATGGTAGATTATTCCTGTGCACTTAAGCTTGCGATGCCAATAGCCGTTTTGTCTGCAATCAGAGAATCAGGCAAATATAATATTATGGTAAAAGGTGGAAGATACCTTGAAAATATTGCAGAGGCTGAAACCATTGTGTTTGACAAGACCGGCACACTGACAAAGGCTCAGCCAATAGTGGTAGATGTGGTTTCTTTTAACGGAAAAAAATCGGAGGAATTACTGAAAATCGCAGCGTGTATGGAAGAACATTTTCCTCATTCCATGGCGAAAGCTGTGGTAGATGCAGCGAAAGAGCATCATATTGAACATGAAGAAATGCATAGTAAGGTGGAATATATTGTGGCTCACGGCATTGTTACAACGATAGAGGGGAAAAGAGCTGTAATTGGAAGCTACCATTTTGTATTTGAAGATGAGGATTGTGTAATTCCGGAAGGTATGGAAGACAGGTTTCATCAGTTACCTAAGAATTGTTCAAGATTATATCTTGCAATTGAAAACGTTTTAGAGGGAGTTATATGTATTGAAGATCCTCTTCGCGAAGAAGCGGCAGACGTTATCGGGATGCTTCGCAAATCCGGCATAAAAAAGATTGTGATGATGACAGGAGACAGCGAACACACTGCCAGGACAATTGCAACGAAAATAGGTGTTGATGAATACTATTCGGGAGTTTTGCCGGAAGATAAAGCAAAATATGTAGAAAGAGAAAAAGCCCAGGAGAAGAAAGTAATTATGGTCGGTGATGGCATAAATGATTCTCCGGCTCTGTCAGCGTCGGATGTGGGAATTGCAATCAGTGATGGTGCACAGATTGCAAGAGAAATCGCTGATATTACCATAGGAGCAGATAACCTTTATGAAATTGTCACGTTAAAGAACATCAGTAATGCTTTAATGAAGAGAATAGATAAAAACTATAAGTTTATCGTAGGGTTTAATACAGGTCTGATTTTACTGGGTGTGTCAGGAATATTGCAGCCTACTACAACAGCGTTGCTGCATAATACATCCACTCTTGCAATTAGCGTAGAAAGCATGAAAAATCTTATACCTGAATAAAGGGCAGACATACTTGATCCAACCGGATGTCTGTTCTGTAAATTTAAGGAAAATAGAGAAGTGTAAAAGGGAAAGGTCAGTAGACCTTTCCTTTGTTTTATGTTAAAATACTAGCGAAAAAGCGTTGTTTTGAGAACGATATAAAAGAAAATAATATTTATTCTTAAGGGAAAGGTGTAAAAAATTGGCACATATAGATCAGAGTAAAATAAGAAATTTTTGCATTATTGCACACATAGACCATGGAAAGTCTACGCTGGCAGACCGTATCATAGAGATGACAGGACTTTTGACCAACAGAGAGATGCAGGCACAGGTTCTTGATAATATGGATTTGGAGCGCGAACGTGGAATTACTATTAAATCTCAGGCAGTCCGTACCGTTTACAAGGCAAAGGATGGAGAGGAATATATTTTCAATCTGATTGACACTCCGGGACATGTAGATTTTAACTATGAGGTATCAAGAAGCCTTGCTGCGTGTGATGGAGCAGTATTAGTTGTTGATGCAGCCCAGGGTGTTGAGGCACAGACCCTTGCCAATGTATATCTGGCAATGGATCATGATCTTGAGGTATTTCCGGTCATTAATAAAATTGATCTGCCATCAGCAGACCCGGAAAGAGTTATTGCAGAGATTGAAGATGTAATTGGACTGGAAGCCCATGATGCCCCTCTTATTTCAGCCAAGACAGGACTGAACTGTGAAGATGTTCTGGAGGCAATTGTAGAGAAGATACCGGCTCCTCAGGGAGATCCGGAGGCACCGCTGCAGGCATTGATTTTTGACAGTTTATATGATTCCTACAAGGGCGTAATTGTGTTCTGCCGAGTTAAGGAAGGTACGGTTAAGCCGGGAATGAACATTAAGATGATGGCTACCGGAGCCACTGCCAATGTAGTTGAGGTAGGCTATTTTGGCGCAGGACAGTTTTTCCCATGTGATGAACTTTCCGCAGGAATGGTGGGATATATTACAGCCAGCATTAAGAATGTAAGAGATACAAAAGTGGGAGATACGGTAACCAATGCAGATGAGCCTTGCAGTGAACCCCTTCCGGGATACAAAGAAGTTAATTCGATGGTGTACTGTGGTGTTTATCCGGCAGACGGAGCCAAATATCCGGATCTTAGAGATGCGCTGGAGAAATTGCAGTTAAATGATGCATCCCTCAGATACGAGCCGGAAACCTCTATAGCATTAGGATTCGGTTTTCGATGCGGATTTTTAGGATTACTTCATCTGGAGATTATTCAGGAAAGACTTGAGAGGGAGTATGGGCTTGATCTGGTTACGACTGCACCAAGTGTTATTTATAAAATATACAAAGAAAATGGTCAGGTTATTGACCTGACCAATCCGACCAATCTGCCGGACCCAAGCGAAATTGAACATATGGAAGAACCGATTGTCAGTGCGGAAATTATGGTTACAACAGAATTTATCGGACCGATTATGGAACTTTGCCAGCAGAGACGTGGAAGATATATTGGAATGGAATATGTGGAAGGGTCCAGAGCTCTTCTCAAGTATGATATGCCGCTAAATGAAATTATTTACGATTTCTTTGACGCCTTGAAATCCCGTTCCAGAGGATATGCATCCTTTGATTATGAATTAAAGGGATATGAAGCAGCAAAACTGGTCAAATTGGATATTTTGATTAATAAAGAAGAAGTGGATGCCCTTTCTTTTATCGTGCCGGAGGCATCTGCCTATGAGCGTGGACGAAAGATGTGCGAAAAATTAAAGAAAGAAATTCCAAGACAGCTTTTTGAAGTGCCGATTCAGGCTGCGGTGGGAAGCAAGGTAATTGCAAGAGAGACTGTAAAGGCAATGCGCAAAGATGTTCTCGCCAAGTGTTATGGCGGTGATATCAGCAGAAAGAAGAAACTTCTTGAAAAACAGAAAGAAGGAAAGAAGCGAATGCGACAGGTTGGTAATGTAGAAATACCTCAGGCAGCATTTATGAGTGTTTTGAAGTTAGATGATGAATAATGGGCGATACCTGTAGCATGGCAATTAATAGAGGGAAGATAGAAAAGAATGAACTGTTTAGGTATTTACATTCATGTTCCTTTTTGTGTTAAGAAATGTGATTACTGTGATTTCCTGTCGGCACCTGCCGGCAATGAAACAATGGAGCGTTACGTGAAAGCTCTGATAAAAGAAATTGAATTAAGTAAAGAAAAAATGACAGAGTACCTTGTCGATACGGTTTTTATCGGTGGAGGTACTCCTTCCATATTGGAAGGGAATCTGATTACCCGGATGCTGGGTGTACTGAGAGAAAACGTAAATATTGCAGACAACGCAGAGATTAGTATTGAATGCAATCCGGGAACTGTGACAGAGGAAAAACTCCTGTTATATAAAGAAGCAGGAATTAACCGATTGAGTTTTGGGTTACAGAGTACCAGGGATAAAGAACTTAAATCCATTGGAAGAATACACAGTTATAGGCAATTTTTAGATTCTTATGATATGGCAATAAAGAGCGGCTTTGATAATATTAATATTGATTTGATGAGTGCTTTGCCGGGACAAAGTGAAAAGTCTTACAAGGAAACTTTAGAAAGAATTATCGGGCTTCATCCGGAACATATTTCAGTATATAGTCTGATTGTGGAAGATGGAACAAAAATGAAAGACAGAGTGGAGCGCGCCAGAGCAAAGGGGGATAATATTCTTCCCGGTGAAGAGGTGGAGAGAAGAATGTATTACATGACAAAAGCTTTGCTTGGCAGGGCAGGTTATGGCAGATATGAAATATCCAATTACGCAAAGCCCGGATTTGAATGCCGTCATAATGTGGGATATTGGAAGCGTAAAGAGTATCTGGGTTTTGGTATCGGAGCAGCATCCCTTTATAAGGAGGAGAGATACAATAATGTGACAGATATTAAACTATATATGAATCAGTTGTTGGAAGAGAAGGGTTATGACAATATTTTAAATAATATAGAAGAAAATAAACAGAAGTTGTCTATAGAAGAGCAAATGGAAGAATTTATGTTTCTGGGTCTTCGAAGAATGGTGGGAATTTCAACAAAAGAATTTGAAAATAAATTCAGAAAAAGATTTGGAGACATATATGGGAAAGTTTCTGAAAGGCTGGTTTCTCAGGGATTACTGGAGCAGAATGGAGATTTCCTCCGGTTGACAGAGAGGGGAATAGATATAAGTAATTACGTAATGTCTGAGTTTATGTTCTAAAAGGAGTTTTATATCAGGGCAGAAGCTGAATAAAAGATTTTATTATTTCAGATGGATAATGTTATAAAGGAGGCGGCAATGGATAAGACATTTGGAGAAAAAGTACAGGGGGTAAAATATTTTGACAGGACGGGTGCGTACCTTGTTGTCATAGAAGATAATAAAACCGCAGTGGTAAAGACTCACCGCGGTTATTTTTTGCTTGGAGGCGGAATAGAAAAGGATGAAAATCATATTGAATGCATCAAGAGAGAATGTCTTGAGGAGGCAGGTTATGAAATTAGGGTAGAAAATTATATTGGTTCCGCAGAAATGTATTCAAATCATGAAAGGATAGGATATTTTCATCCGATTCAATATTACTACAGAGGACATCTTGAAAAGCACGTTACAGAACAAATTGAAGAGGATCACAAATTGAAATGGATTTCCATTGATGAGGCTGAAAAGAAAATGTATGTGCCGGGACAGCTTTGGGCGATAAAAAAATGTTTGGAAAAATCAGAATAAACATTATGTATAAGAGGAAATACAGATCATGAAAAAGGTTTAAACTTACAATTGCTTAACAAAAAATAAGTACGGAGACAAACAATCTTCGTACTTATTTTTTATTCCACAATCGTATTCAACCATACCCCTTTTTTTACCAGAATAAAACCGATAAAGGCTTTGATGGCTTCAAGAAAGGTGACTGTCATAAAAATCTGAATTACTGAAAGAGTTGTAAAATGTGCCAGACACATTGCAATTGGAACATTTACAGCCCAGATAAAACAACTGTCAAAAAGGAAAGTGACAATGGTTTTTCCGCCGCTTCTCAGAGTAAAGTATGCTGCGTTGGTAAAGGAATTAAACGGTGTTACAACCGCAAATACCAGTATGAACCGGGTGGCAAGATGTCTGATTTCAGAAGTTGTGTTATAAATTAACGGGAATACCGGTGCCAGAATAACCAAAATCAGAGAAACCCCCAGGGCTGTCAAAACAGAAAATACGCACATTTTTCTGTCCGTATCTTTTGCCTCTTCAAGTTTACCGGCTCCCAATAGCTGTCCGATCACAATGGAAATAGTAGTTCCCATTGTGACAAAAACGATATTAAATACATTGCTTACAGTGTTGTTTATGTTTAGCGCACCCATTGCGGCAAGTCCTCTGGTGGAGAAAGCCTGAGCCTGAAGTGTGAGACCGGCAGACCATAGAAGTTCATTTGCCAGAATAGGAGAACCTTGTATAATAATCTTTTTTACCAAAGAAACAGGAACTCTGAGGGTTCGGTAAACACCTTTGATAAACAGGAATTTTTCAGAATGAGAATGTGTATAGATAACTAAAATGGCACATTCAACATAACGGGACATTCCGGTAGCAATGGCAGCTCCGGCAACACCCAGCATTGGAAAACCAAATTTGCCAAAAATCAAAAGATAGTTGAAAATACGATCTACCAACACAGCAGCCACACCGGCAGCCATAGGTATGACAGTCTGACCGGCTTCTTTTAACGTAGTATTATAACAGTTGGAAATAATAAAAGGAGGAATTCCAATCAACATTATAAAAAGGTAGGCTTTTGCAAATTTATATGTGGCGGCAATGTTCCCTGAATTACTTCCCTCATGAAGAAACATATTAATAAGCGGTTCATAAAATAAAATAAAAACGGTCATACTTATTACAATCAGAAGAAGAGCAATAATTGTCTTCATTCTGAAAACATTTCTTACACCGTCATGGTTTTTCTGACCAAAATATTGGGCAGAAAAGATTCCCGCGCCTGACATTCCACCAAAAACAGCCAGATTAAAGACAAAGAACAACTGATTTACAACAGCTACACCGGTCATCTGGTCTGTGCCCAGTCTTCCAACCATAACGTTATCAAGCAGATTGACAAAGTTAGTCATTACGCTCTGTATAATAATAGGCAAGGCGATAGCCATAATCATTTTATAAAAATTTTTATCACCAAAATACTTCGTTCTGAAATTTGATTTCATGTTTAACCTCATAAAAAATTATTTCATCATAAAAGGCATACTAAAAATAGTATACCTGTTAAATAGTAGAATAACATAATAAAATAAGTTTGCAATATCTTGTTCACAGATGTTTTACAAATCTTTTTTATTAAAAATGTTGACAAAGGTGACAAGGAGTGTTATTTTAGTCACAGATAAAAATTAGCACTCAATTTAAAAGAGTGCTAACAAATAAAATGTTTATAATATATAGTGGAA
>JAUUNJ010000098.1 GCA_030844625.1 Roseburia sp.
GACCATTTTCCATAATAATTGATACCATTTACTACTTTTATGGCTTTTGCACGAACATATAATTTCTTCTTATTCTTAATCTTTTTTGAACTAATTGTAAATTTAACTTTCTTAACAGTTTTCTTAACCAATACTTTTTTAAATTTTTTAGATACTGAAATTTGTACCTGATATTTCTTTGCCCCCTTAATCTTCTTAAGAGAAATCTTTGCTTTCTTAGAATTCTTACTCTTAGATGCCTTCTTAACTTTGGTTTTTCCAACTTTGACAATGTTCTCCTTAGTCGGTGCCTGTGTTGTCAGATTGGCATCTGCGGTACTTGATTGAGGCTGTGTACACTCCGGTGTGACTGATTCCGGTGTTGTTACAACCGGTACACTGGTCCCCGGTGTTGTGGCATCCGGTATTGTTGCATCTCCGGGTGTTGTGGCATCTGGTGTTGTAGTATCCGATTCCACGTAATTGTCAATTCCTGTTTCTGCAACCGCTATATTACGTTTACTAAACAAAACCACTTCACCTGCCGCATTATATATATTATATTCTATAGAATATTTTCCTGCCTTATTGAACGTAACTCTAAATTCCCGTCCCACGTCTCTCTTTAACTCATTTACAACAATATTATACTCGCTAACGGATTTCCATTGACTCTCATCATCTTTAAATTCAAAATCTAATGCCCCGTCTTCCCCGGTTATCTTTATTTCTCTTGTAACATTTTCAATCTTATTGTTTCCTGCCCACGTATCTACCCTAAAAACTTTTTCTGTTCCTATTGTATAATCCCCATATAAAGAACTATTTACTATAGACACATTCCATCCCAAAAATATATCATCTCCGGTATTATCTCCGCTGCCAGCCATTGCCGGAAATGCCATTACCATTATTAATATAATCGTTGTTATGATTGTTAACACCTTTTTTTTCATATATTTTGTTCCTTTCAGTTTTTGTCATCTATTGAATGAATTATAACACATTACTCTCGGGCACGCCACAATCAAAATAGGTTTGTTATTATTTGTCCAATACTTACATAAAACAAAAAGGAAACCTTATCAGGCTTCCTTTTTAAGAGGCGCAGACCAGATTTGAACTGGTGATCAGGGTGTTGCAGACCCGTGCCTTACCACTTGGCTACTGCGCCATATATAGAACTCCTTTATTATATCAGGGGTTCTTTTTAACGTCAAGGTTTACTGATATAATTAATTTTTAATTATATTCCCTTAACGGAAGTGACTCCAAGGGGATTTGAACCCCTGTTACCGCCGTGAAAGGGCGGTGTCTTAACCGCTTGACCATGGAGCCATAAGTGGATTAGACAATCCACTTTTTAACAGCTTTTATAATGTATCAGATAGATTATATTTTGTCAACAACTAAAGTGCGAAAAATAAATTTTTCCTGTTCTGCCTTTGTGGTTTTACTCTTACAAAAAGGTAAAATCACTGTACTAAACCGTAAAAATTCCAGTAATTATTTTCTGAATAATATTATTATCATAAATAAAGCTTAAAAAATCATTCTCTGAAATTGCCCTGCAGACAATCTGTCCCCATTCTGTAGCACTGCAAATAGTCACCACAATGCAGGCAATCCAAATAATAATGATAGCTTCCATTAAACCGATAATAGCTCCTCCGGCGGTATTAAATACGTTGATCACCGGCAATTTTGCCACCAGATTGAGTACATTCATCAACACTTTTACCAGTATAGTTATCACAATAAACAAAATTACAAACGTCAGCGCTCCCAAAATCATATCGGATAACGCCTCCGCAACATACCCGCTAAATGAATCCACTTCCATAGAATCATAACTTTGCTGATTATTGTTCTTCACCAAAGAAGATTTTACTCCCTTTGGCAAAGGAAGCCCTTCGATAATTTTTTTCTGGGCATTTACTCCTGTCTGTGTCATTTCCTCCGTTGCGCTTGCCACATGCTGATTAACATATGTCTCTATGCTTTTATTTATTTCATCGTATAACGGCGTAGACTTTAACGCCTGCTTCACTGACGGTGTAAGAATATTTACAAGAATCAATATTACAAACACGGACACTAATGAGAATGCCATTTTTACCATTCCCCTCTTAAGTCCTACCACTATCATTGCTATCATAAACAGGCCTACACCTATGACTAATATATTTCCCATGTTCCTCCTCCGCTATTTTAACCGGATTTTCTCTATCGCTGAACTGGTCATGAACAAATATGTTCTTGAACCATCAATCGGTATTATTCCTTTTATTTCCTCTTTAAAAGTATGTTCAAATTTTTTAATTCCTTTTAATGAGATAATCTGACAATTCATGTCATTATATACAACAACATTTTTTCCTGCAAACTTAATAGTATCAAAATACATATTAATGTCAGTCTTCATTACCCTGCTTCCATTTAAGTTATATATTTCTAATCTGTAGGGATTTTTGCTATTTGTATTTTCAAACACCAGCCCTACATAATCCTCATCATAAAATACCTTATGCACTTCATCATTAAAGTTTACTTCCTTTTTCAAAGTAGGCTTATTTTTCATCTTGTATATGGAAAGAACATTTTCTCCGACTGCTATTGCATCATCATTTGACACAAATTGCACCGTCGGAACTATGATTTCCTTGTAGTGTTCAAAACCGCCTACCATACGGTCGGAAGAATTTTTACCTGCCTTTGAAAAATTATAAAAAAGTATTTTATTACTTATTGTTCCACTATTGACGGATAAATATGTTACCAACATTTTTGTGCCATCATTGGACAAAGAAAAATTAAGCGGATATCCATTCTCATCAATTAAAGTCTTATGAGAGACCAACTGTTTTCCTTCTTTATCATAAACTTCGATATAATTTGCATCTTTGTCTTCAAGTAATGCTGCTACAACACCCTGTTCAGCCACTTCCAGCTTCACAATGGGATAAGTTGTAGTAATTTTACCCTGCCTTCCATCTTCGTTATATAAAAATATATCATTGGCATTCTTATCGCAGATTGCCAGATAGGATTCACACACATCGACTATTGGTGCTTTCATTTCATAGGCTTCATCCCATATTGTCTCTTTGCCATCTATATAAGATATACCATCGCTGCTATATTTCACCACAAACTTTCCAAAGGGGACATATTTACTGTTCGCACCACTTTCTATCTTTATGGAATTCACCACTTTATAGCTGTCATATTTATGATATTTGTTATATAGATAAATACCCGAAATCAGAGCTGCCATTAATACAACGCCTATTATTAATCGGACTCGCATATCCTTTAGCATTGCTCTTATACTCAGCACAACTTTTGAACTTTGACTTTCTTTTTTTAGTCTTTTGAATTTTCTAGCGTATTTTCGTGCCACGATTCCACTTCCTTTGTTAAATCTATTAAAGATTATACAATATCTTTGAAATAATGACACTACATTTTTATTCATTATGGCAATAAAATTTTCTGACCTTCAACAATTGTGTAATCATCATCAATGTCATTTGCTTCTTTTATCTGGTCTACCATTTTACTTGTACCATAATATTTCATACTTATATCATAAAGTGTTTGTCCTGCAGTTACGGTATGATACTTTCCTGAATAAGAACTAGACACAGACTTAGATGTTTCGGTCGGTTTCTCTGTCACCTTTTCTAATGTTTGTATCTGTGTCTCCGGCTCTTTCGTTGTAACATTTTGATCTGCCGCTGTTGTCTGAGAATAGGAACCTAATATTTCATTTACTGCCTGAGCTTCCTGATTCCGATTAAGACTGGTTAATGTCTGTTTTATATTTTTCAATTCTCCATAATTATTTAACATTACAACCGTGGATAGTAACAATGCCACTATCAGCAATCCGCTGATTCCATACGCTACACGTCCTTGTCTCCCCGGTGCTCCTTCTCCGTTCTTTAGAAGTTCTCTGAAAGATTTCTGTTCTGTATCTTTGTTTTTTGCGGGTACCATTGTACTATTCTTCTGTTCTTTGACAGATGCTTTCTGATTTTTTGTATTGTTCTGTGCTTCTTGATTTTGATTTGTTTTGTTACTGTTAGAATTTTTCACATACTTTTTCATCTTCTCATTTTTTTCATAATAGATATAGTAACCCTGCTGTTTCTCAAGACTTCCCTGCTCATAAAAATAGAATCCCTCTTCTTTTTCAGTTCTGTCACTTAAGAAACATACTTTGTCATTACCGGCAAAATTGTCAAGATGAATCTTTTTAATTCCATTCATATCATCGCTGACACGATAGGGAACAGAAACAAACCAGCCCACAATATTTAATTTGTCAAAATATTGTTTCATGTCTTTGTAAATTCCTGACCATATGTCATCATTAAAGATAAGGCTGTTTTCAATTATGTCTTTTACTTCCACCATACCCTTAACAAAAATGTACACATTTCCTTTGCCTTTTTTTACTTCTCCCAGTAAAACACCATATTTTATGCTGTCTTCTTTTTCCGGCTTCTTTTTTAAATATGTCATAACATAATCTTCTATGTACACCTTTTTATGGGACTCATTTGTCCCAATTTGATGTATGTTCTTTGGAATTCTAACATCTCCCTGCTCCTCCGGATCTTTGCCGCTATAAACCATTTCTATCATGAGACCTCCTCCTTCTTTATACTGCCAGTAAATGATAGCACAGGGAGGCTGTATTAATTTGTCAAAACCACACACATACCTTTATAAACTTTGCGACAAAAAGGGTGCCGTATAAACACCGGCACCCTTACTTTTACAAAAAGTAATCTATACATCCACAACCTGACTCAAAACCTGACCGATTGCATCATTAATAACCAAATCTGCCCTACCATCTTTCGGCGTTGAACTCTTATTAATTAATATCAGTTTGTTTCCTCTAAAATAATCGATTAATCCTGCTGCCGGATATACCGCCAGTGACGTTCCACCTACAATCAGTACTTCTGCTCTGCTTATAGCATTCACCGCCTTCTGTATGGTCATCTGATCTAACCCTTCCTCATAAAGGACAACATCCGGCTTAATCGTTCCACCACATTGGCATTTTGGCACTCCCGTAGTCTTCATAATATCATCAAAACTAAAAAACTTATGACAGCTCTCACAATAGTTTCTATGAACAGAACCATGGAGTTCATAAACCTCCTTGCTGCCCGCTGCCTGATGCAGACCGTCAATATTCTGAGTAACAACTGCCCTCAATTTACCCTGTTCTTCCAGCTTAGCCAATGCCTTATGGGCATTATTGGGCTGTGCATCCGGAAAAAGCATCTTATTTCTATAAAATCTATAAAACTCTGAATTGTTTTGCTTATAAAAGGTATGACTTAATATGGTTTCTGGCGGATAATCATATTGCTGGTTATACAATCCATCCACACTTCTGAAATCCGGCACTCCACTTTCAGTGGAAACTCCTGCCCCACCAAAAAATACAATATTATCACTGCCATCAATAATCTCTTTTAACTGTTTGATTTTATCTTCCATCTGACTCCTCCTATGGTATTATTTCTTTCAGAGCATCTGCCATCCAGTATTGTTTTTTACAAACAAATTATACCACTTTAAATCGCTTTACTCCACAATGAAATCTATATTAGCAAGTGTTATCTGATCACCTACATTAATTTCCTTTAACTCGTGAGGTATCAGTTGCTCTCCATTTACAAATGTCCCATTGGTAGAATTTAAATCCTCCACAAAATAGCCTGTCATATCCTCCAATATTCTCATGTGTACACGGCTTACTACCGGACTGTCTACATAAAAGTCACTACTTTTCCTGCTCTTTCCCAAAACACATGGAAATTTATTTGGTGTAATTTCCATTGTTTCTTCCAGATCAATGCTGCGCAATGTTATGGTTTCTAAAGTTCCTGCGGAAGTAAGAAGCATAGTTGCATCCTCCATATCTCCAGAAAAATTTTCCGCAATACATTCTTTTAGAGATAATTCCTCTTTTTCTATTAACTTTTCATTTTCCTCACCCCACAATAATTCATCCTCATCCTTATATCTGTTTTTGCCCTTAAACATTCCCAAAAATTTTTTTAACGGATTATTTCTTTCAGGCTTGGCTTTATCTGTTTTAATTTCATTCAAATCTTTTTGTTTTAAATTTGAAAGGTTCTGCCCATTTTCACATGAAGAACTATATTCCGGCTCACTTTTTTTAATAATTTTTTCCGCACAATCCACTAAATCCTGTATTGTAAAACCATCACTAATTGTAATTTGCTGAATGCCATATGCAATAAGAACTGCTCGTCTGTCATTATGGTTGATATATTCAAGTAACTTATCAAAAAACACTCTGAGGCTTTCCTGAGAATCCACAGAATTTTCAGGGCAATAACAGAACCTGTATTTTTCCTCTTGTCGTTTTAAATATACAAACTCCATTCCAAACAAAATATTATTAATATCAAGCAAATATTCTTTCATATTATCTGACAGATTTTTAATACTTTTCACCAAATTGTATATATCCCTGCCCGACATTTGTTTTTTTGCATACATGCTTTCCATAGAGATCATTGATGTAATTCCATAATAAATTTCAGGTTTATTATTTATTGTTTTAATGCTCAATGGAATTATCCCCTGAATATTATTATTGATAACCATCTGAAGTTTATAGTCATTTTCATTGATTTCCTGTTCCTTGATAATCATAAAGTTCTGGCTTCCATCTCTTTTATATGATATTTCCATTATTCTGTCCTTCTTTCTCCCAATTGATCGCATATGGCTCTGCATCCATATAATATCTCTTTTGATATTTTCTTTTCTATTCTTATAGTTTGATTATTCTGATCACTTCCCGTCAAATTTTCCAGCCATTTTATATATTTGCTACTGTTTGATTTGATCTTAATATTAAAACATGTATTCTGATCTTCACACCATATTTCTGACTTTAATATAAATGTGGGAATTTTTTTTATTTCCTCCTTTACCGTCATCTTAAAACAATCAGAATCTTTTTCCATATTCTCAATTCCTGCTGAATATGTAAAACTTTTTATTGTTGTTACATCATGAACATAAAGCGAAAAATATATTAGTGACGCTGTCACCATCATTACTATGGGAAAAACAATTGAAATCTCTACGGTAATCTGTCCTGAGAATTGTCTTTTCATCTTATCCTCCCCCTATTACAAACGTAATTATTCCACCAAATAGTACAAACGGTATAAAAGGAATTCGGCTATCCAGTTTTACTTTCTTAATAAGCATTGCGACCATAGATGCTACAGTACATATTACAAATGCCCATACAAGTATTTCAAAAGTTATTTTAATTCCAACCATGCTTCCCATTGTAAAAATCACAATAGCATCTCCCTTTCCTATTGCCTCTCTTGTACAAATACTTACCATAAAGAATATTGCTCCAAGTATCATTCCCCACAATAGACTGAACCACGAAATATCTTGTTTTATAAAATGCAGAACCAGTACAATCACTGAATTAGCACAACAAAATACAGAAAATACTTTTCTTTCTTTGATGTCTATAATTGCACAGATCGCCAGGAACAATAACGTCCATATAGTATATAACATTTAACCTCCCTGCCCACACTCACTGCATGGTTTTTTATTTCCAATCTGACTGATATCTACTTCCATAATGCGTCTGGTAAGCCCAGAACATTGCAGACTGGAATGATATCTAGTACCATCTTCTGTAATAAATACTCCTGTATCCGGAAGCAATTTTTTGCTGGCGCAGTATTCGCATTCATAATATTTTCCTCCACTTGAATTTCTCAATTTTTTAACCTGACTCATTATTGTTTTGCTTATATGTATTACTAAATGGCTACAGTTTTTAGATTTATGATACACCTGCCCATTTTCTGTTATGTAAACTGTCTCATAAGTTTTTGTAATATCTGTTCCGGTCCAGTCTTTCACCAATCCCCTTTGATAAATTGTTAAATATTTATTCACAAGAGGTATTTTCATTTTATATCTAATAACCAGATCCACAATGCCATCTTCTATCCTGCTGTCTGTTATGTCAATTCCATTTACACCACTGAAAATATATGTATTATTAAATGCTTCCTGTTTTATATTTTTTACAAGCTGTGTCAGCAGATATCCTTTATTGAATTGTTCTTGAACTACTTCGTTTATATTTGTTCCACCACCATTACCCTTTAGAGTATTTTCAAGTTGTTTTTTTATATTAATTATATTTTTATTATTTTCAGATATCTCATCGGCAACATTAACATAAAACATATTTTTTGCAGTATCTCTTACTATATTATTAATACTTATCTGCATTGCCATTTCTGTGTTGACCATAACCATGAAACTTCCGATAAAGAATACTACTGCCATAAACATAATTAATGCAATTAACGCCTCAATCGTTTTACTTCCTTTTTCTTTGCAAGTTCCGGAGGTAAATA
>JAUUNJ010000099.1 GCA_030844625.1 Roseburia sp.
AATAACTGGACTACAGTGAAAGAACTTAGAAATCAGGATGGTGGTGAAGATGAAATAACATTTAATGCCGTAAAAGCAAGATATGTAAAAATGCAGGGTATTAAGAGAGCAATAGGCTACGGATATTCCATTTGGGATTTCCAGGTCATTGCTAAATAAAATAAATCTTTTCAAGTTCTCCGGGGCTCCGTAATGGAGCCCTGAAGTTTTTTTATGCCAGATTTTAGAAAAGACTTTGATTGGTTCCTATTTTTTTGGCCAGTCCTCATTGACTATAATTACGTTTTGCTTTAAAATAGTATGGATTACGGGCATTATTATGCTTATTTGCTTTCTGATTCAATGTCAGGAAAGAGAATATAAATATTAATTTAGGAGGAAATCATCATGGGAATGACAATGACACAGAAAATCCTTGCGAAGCATGCAGGACTTCCTGAAGTAAAAGCAGGTCAGTTAATCGAAGCAGATTTAGACCTGGTCTTGGGCAATGATGTTACAGCACCGGTTGCCATTGGTGAAATGAAGAAGATGAACGTGGACTGTGTATTCTGCAAAGACAAGATTGCATTGGTACCGGATCACTTTACACCAAATAAGGATATCAAGTCTGCTGAACTTTATAAGTGCGTTAAGGATTTTGCAGAAGAAAATCAGATTACTAATTATTTTGAGACAGGAAGAGTTGGTATTGAGCATGCCCTTTTACCTGAAAAAGGTCTGGTTGTAGCAGGTGACGTTGTCATCGGTGCAGATTCACATACATGTACATATGGAGCTCTGGGTGCTTTTTCAACAGGTGTGGGAAGTACAGATATGGCTGCCGGTATGGCAACAGGTAAGGCTTGGTTCAAAGTTCCGTCAGCAATTAAATTTAATTTGACAGGAAAGCCTGCCAAGTGGGTAAGTGGTAAGGATGTTATTCTTCATATTATCGGTCTTATCGGTGTGGATGGAGCGCTTTACCGTTCTATGGAATTTGTTGGTGATGGTATTCAGTATCTCTCAATGGATGACAGATTTGCCATGACCAATATGGCAATTGAGGCAGGCGGAAAGAATGGTATTTTCCCTGTGGATAATCTGACCAGAGAATATATGAAAGAACATTCCAAAAAGCAGTTTACAGAGTACACAGCGGATGAAGATGCTGAGTATGATGAGGAATATACAATCGACTTAAGCACGCTGAAACCGACAGTGGCATTTCCACATCTTCCAGAGAATACAAAGACAATTGATGAAGTTGATGAAGTTAAGATTGATCAGGTTGTTATTGGTTCCTGTACCAATGGAAGAATTGATGATATGAGAATTGCTGCCAAGATTTTAGAGGGCAGAGAAGTAAAGAAGGGAGTAAGATGTATTATATTCCCTGCAACACAGGATATTTATTTAAAATGTATTGAAGAAGGTCTTATGACTATTTTTGTTAAGGCGGGATGTGCAGTAAGTACACCAACCTGTGGTCCTTGTCTTGGCGGACATATGGGCATTCTTGCAAAAGGCGAGAGAGCAGTAGCCACAACCAATAGAAACTTTGTAGGTCGTATGGGTGATCCTGAATCGGAAGTTTATCTTGCTTCTCCGGCAGTGGCAGCGGCAAGTGCAGTAACAGGTAAGATTTCAGGACCGGAAGAACTTGGATTATAGGAGGCAGTTATGAAAGCAGAAGGAAGCGTATTTAAATTTGGAAGCAATGTAGATACAGATGTAATTATCCCTGCAAGATATCTGAATGTTCCTGATCCGTCAGAACTTGCAAAGCATTGTATGGAAGATATTGACAAAGAGTTTGTAAATAAAGTAAGCAAAGGTGACATTATTGTTGCAGATAAGAATTTTGGATGTGGTTCATCAAGAGAACATGCACCGATTGCCATCAAGGCAGCAGGGGTGAGCTGTGTCATTGCAGAAACATTTGCAAGAATTTTTTACCGTAACGCCATTAATATCGGGTTACCGATTATTGAGTGCCCGGAGGCAGCAAAGGGCATTGAAGAAGGAGATCAGGTTGAAGTCGATTTTGACAGCGGTAAGATTTACAATAAGACAAAAGGTACAGAATTTCAGGGACAGGCATTTCCGGAATTCATGCAGAATATTATATCTAACGGCGGTTTAATTAATTATATAAACAACAAATAGGGAGTTTTATAAGATGAAAGAGATTTTATATAAGAGTACAAGAAGCGAGAAAGGAACATTAAAAGCTTCAGAGGCTATTTTAAAGGGACTTGCAGATGACGGTGGTCTTTTTGTTCCGTTGGAAATTCCAAAGCTTGATGTAAGTATTGAAGATTTATCTAAGATGACTTATCAGCAGGTGGCATATGAAGTGATGAAACTTTATTTTACTGATTTTACAGAGGAAGAATTAAAGAATTGTATTAATAAAGCCTATGATTCTAAGTTTGATACAGAAGAGATTGCTCCCCTTGCTGAGGTAGAAGGTGCATATTTCCTTGAATTATTCCATGGAAAAACAATAGCATTTAAGGATATGGCTTTATCAATTCTTCCACATCTTCTTACAACATCAGCTAAGAAGAATGGTGTGAAAAATGAAATTGTAATTCTCACAGCCACATCCGGCGATACAGGAAAGGCTGCAATGGCTGGTTTTGCAGATGTTGAGGGGACAAGAATAATTGTTTTCTATCCAAATGGTGGTGTCAGTCCTATTCAGGAAAAACAGATGGTTACCCAGAAAGGTGATAATACATATGTAGTTGCAATTAATGGAAATTTTGATCAGGCACAGAGTGGTGTTAAGGCTATCTTTGGAGACAAAGAACTTGCCGAAGAAATGGATCAGGCAGGATATCAATTCTCATCTGCCAACTCTATTAACATTGGACGTCTGATTCCACAGGTTGCTTATTATGTTTATGCATATGCTAAGTTATTTGCAGAAGGAAAGGTTACAGACAGTCAAAAGATTAATGTTGTTGTACCAACAGGTAACTTTGGTAACATTCTTGCTGCTTATTATGCAAAGAATATGGGACTTCCAATTGACAAGTTAATTTGTGCATCCAATGAAAATAAAGTTCTGTTTGATTTCTTTAAAACAGGTGAGTATGACAAGAACAGAGATTTTATTCTCACAAATTCACCATCTATGGATATTCTTATTTCAAGTAATCTGGAGAGACTTATTTATAAGATTGCAGGAGAGAATGCAGATAAGAATAATCAGTTGATGCGGGACCTTGCAACAAAGGGAAAATATGAAATTACGGATGGTATGAAAGCTCAGCTTACAGATTTCTACGGAAATTATGCATCTGAAGAGGAAACGGCTGCAGTAATTAAGAAATTATATGACGAAACAGGATACGTGATGGATACCCACACTGCAGTTGCCAGAAGTGTTTACGAAAAATATGAAAAAGAAACCGGTGACAAAAATGTTACAGTGATTGCATCAACGGCAAGTCCGTTCAAATTCACAAGAAGTGTGATGAATGCAATTGATCCAAAGTATGATGCGATGGAAGATTTTGAATTGGTAGATGAGTTATCAAAGATTGGAAATATAAACATTCCGAATGCAATTGAAGAAATCAGGAATGCAGAAGTTCGTCACAATAACCTATGCGAAGTTGAAGGCATGAAAGATATAGTAAAGAAATTTTTGGGAATGTAACAGATATGAAATTGTTGCCAAAATAAAATAATATTAATGGGGATGTTTCACTATAAGGTAAGACTTTTAGGTGAAACGTCCCTTTTTAATGAATGAATAGATGAAATATTTTTTTGCTTATATTTCTTATTCATTTACACATCCTTATTTTTATATGGCTTAATTTCCATTAATTTGTTATAATATACAAGTTATTATTTTTCGATTAGGAGAAATGGGATGAACAATTTTTTTGGAATGTTAGCACGAATGAAATATATTAACCGCTGGGGGCTGATGCGCAATACTATTACAGAAAATATTGCGGAGCACAGTCTGGAGGTGGCAATAATTGCCCATTCTCTGGCGATTATTGGAAACACGTATTTTAAAAAGAAACTTAATGCAGAACATATAGCAGTGCTTGCTATTATGCATGATACAACAGAGATTATTACGGGAGATCTTCCGACTCCGATTAAATATTATGCGCCTGAAATCAGGGATTCCTATAAAAAGGTGGAAAAAATAGCGGCAAATCAACTGCTTTCAGAGCTGCCTGAGCAAATGCGTCAGGAATACGAAAAGATATTAATTGAAGAACAAAATCAGGACTGGAAGTATGTTAAAGCAGCAGACAAGCTTTCGGCATACATTAAGTGCATAGAAGAAGCTAATATGGGAAACACGGATTTTAAGAAAGCGGAGGAGACGTTAAAGAAGTCTGTTGAAAGCATGAAAATGGAAGAGGTTGATTATTTTATGAAAAATTTTCTTCCATCATATACGATGACATTAGATGAAATTAATAGATAGTGATTTTAGAAATATTAACTTTTGACAGAATTTTTAAAAGACAGATATAAAGAGGTACCATGGGAAAAGCAGTGTTCATTGCAGAAAAACCAAGTGTTGCGGCAGAATTTGCCAAGGCATTAAAACTGAATACAACGCGTAAGGATGGCTATATGGAAAGTGATAAAGCCATAGTTACATGGTGTGTAGGTCATCTTGTAACCATGAGCTATCCGGATACATATGATGAGAAATATAAAAAATGGAACTTAAAGGATTTGCCGTTCATACCGGAGGGGGAATGGAAATACGAAGTGATTCCCAGTGTAAAAAAGCAGTTCAATATTGTTAAAGGAATCCTTACCAGAGAGGATGTTGATACAATTTATGTATGTACTGACTCAGGACGGGAAGGAGAATATATCTATAGGCTTGTGGCACAGGAAGCCGGAGTTAAAGGAAAGATACAGAAGAGAGTGTGGATTGATTCTCAGACAGAGGAAGAAATCTTAAGAGGAATTAAAGAGGCAAAAGATTTAAAAGAATATGATAATCTTTCCGATGCCGCATATTTAAGGGCCAAGGAAGATTATCTGATGGGAATTAATTTTTCACGGCTTTTAACACTAAAATATGGAAATTCAATTCAGAGCTATTTAAAAGGTGACTGGAAGTCCGTAAACGTTGGCCGGGTGATGACATGTGTGCTCGGAATGATTTGTAATAGAGAAAGAGAGATTCGAAATTTTGTAAAAACACCTTTTTACCGTGTGATTGCACAGACGAATATCGGTGGAAGAAAGATAGATACGGAATGGAAAGCTGTAAAGGGATCCAAATTTTATGAAACGCCATTGTTATATAAAGAGAATGGATTTAAAGAAAAAACGACAGCACAGGCGCTGATCAATGCATTGGAAACAAATAAGCCGATGGAAATGACAATTAAGTCAATTACTATGAAGGATGAGAAGAAGCAGGCGCCTCTTTTGTATAATTTGGCTGAATTGCAGAACGATTGCTCCAAAATGTTTAAAATAAGTCCTGATGAGACGTTAAATGTGGTTCAGGAATTATATGAAAGCAAACTGGTGACTTATCCAAGAACAGACGCCAGAGTACTGTCAACGGCTGTGGCAAAGGAGATTGGTAAAAACATTTCCGGATTACAGTATTATCAGCCTTGCGGAACTTTCGCTTCAAATATTCTAAAGGAAGGTACGTTTAAAGGAATTGCTAAGACTAAATATGTGGATGATAAAAAAATAACAGATCATTATGCAATTATACCTACCGGTCAGGGGCTTAACGGACTGGCAAAGCAGAAACCCGTGAACCAAAAGGTATATATGGTTATTGTAAGAAGATTCTTAAGCATTTTTTATCCTCCGGCAATATATAAAAAGGCCAATTTAACAGGAGTAATGCCTGCAACATTTTCAGATGAAACCACAAGTACCGAGCAGTTTTCATCGAATTTTAAGATACTGGTACAAAAAGGATATCTGGAGATTGCGGGTGTTCCAAAAGAGAAGAAGTCAGGGAATGCACAAGATAATCAGGAATCTAAAGATGTACAAATTAATAATATAAATAATGAGGAGGAAGCGTTAAGTCTTGATGAAGAATTTTTTGACCTGTTGTATAATATGTCTAAAGGTGATAAAATTTCAGTCAACGAAATAAACATTAAGGAGGGAGAAACTACACCTCCGAAACATTACACTTCCGGTTCTTTGATTCTGGCGATGGAGAATGCAGGTCAACTGATTGAAGATGAGGACCTTCGTGCCCAGATTAAAGGATCAGGAATCGGTACCAGTGCCACAAGGGCAGAAATTATTAAGAAATTAACAAATATAAAATATATATCATTAAATAAAAAAACACAGGTTTTAACGCCGACCCAGCTTGGTGAGATGATATTTGGTGTCGTGCATGGCTCAATTAAGTCATTGCTGAATCCTGAACTTACAGCAAGCTGGGAACTGGGGCTGACTCAGGTAGCAGAGGGAAAGATTTCTTCAGAAGAATATATGAAGAAATTAGACGATTTTATAAGAGGAAGATTTAATAATGTAATTAATCTGAACAATGCGGGACAAATGACAAGTTACTATAATTATGTAGCACAATTTTATAATAAAAAGAGAAAAAAGTCATAATATCATGCCTGTATGAAAATTTATGATTTTTGGAACTCACAAAAAATGAAAAAGTAGCCCGTTCGGACGAATTTCCAATTTTTTAGAATTGTGAGAGTATGAAGCGGGAAACAATTCGTATTATCTATTTATAGGAGGAAGAATAATAATGTGTGGAATAGTTGGATATGCAGGAGAAAGAGATTGCACCGATGTACTTTTGGATTCTCTGTCAAAGCTGGAATACAGAGGTTATGATTCAGCAGGTATTGCTGTTTTTGAAAATGGAAAAATTACGGTAGAAAAATCCAAGGGTGAGTTGCAGAATTTAAGAGATAAGATAGAAGAAAATCATAGACCTGACGGACATTGTGGTATCGGGCATACAAGATGGGCAACACATGGAGAGCCATCTGATATTAATTCTCATCCCCATGGAAATAAAAGAGTTTCCATCGTTCATAATGGAATTATCGAAAATTATAAAGATATCAAAAAGTTTCTTACCGGTAAGGGGTATAGTTTCGAGAGTGAAACGGATACAGAAACCGTGGCAAAATTAATTGATTATTACTATAATGGTGATCCCATTGACGCCATTATTAAGACTTTGTCAGATGTCAGAGGAGCTTATGCACTTGGTATTCTTTTTAAGGATTATCCGGATTGTATTTTTTCTGTAAGAAAGGACAGCCCGCTTATTATCGGAGTGGGAGAACAAGAGAATTTTATTGCTTCTGATGTTCCGGCAATCCTGCAATATACCAGAAAGTATTACTTACTTGAAGAAAATGAAATTGCAACAATCAAGGCAGACAGAGTGGAATTTTGTGATATTCACAGACAGCAGATTGTTAAGGATGTTCAGGTGTCAAATCTTGATATGGACGCTGCGGAAAAGGGTGGATATGAACATTTTATGTTAAAGGAAATTCATGAGCAGAAAGAGGCAGTCAATACAACCATATCTCCAAGAATTGTTAATGGAATGCCTGATTTATCAGAATGTGGATTAACAATCGAAAAATTAAAGAATTACAGAAAATTATTTATTGTTGCCTGCGGTACTGCAATGCATGCCGGGATGGTAGGCAAGTATGTCATAGAAAAGCTGGCAAGAACAGAAGTTACAGTTGATATCGCATCGGAATTCAGATACAGAGATCCGATTGTTACACCTGAGGATCTGGTTATTGTTATTTCCCAGTCCGGTGAAACAGCAGATACCAAGGCAGCACTTCATCTGGCGCATGAGAAAGGGGCAAAAGTGCTTTCTGTAGTCAATGTAAAAGGTTCATCCATTGCAAGAGAAGCAGATATGGTTCTTTATACACATGCGGGTCCTGAAATATCTGTGGCATCAACGAAAGCATTTTCGGTTCAGATGTCAATCATGTATTTACTTGCTTTTGAGATGGCATATGCAAAAGGACAGATTGATCAGGCAGAGTGTAAAAGACTGACTGCAGAACTTGCCCGGATTCCTGATGCGATTCAAAAAACTATGGAATGTGAAAAGAAGTGCAAATATGTTGCATCCAAGCTTATCACCGCACAAAGTTTGTTATATATAGGCAGAGGACTCGATTATGCCTTAAGTATGGAAGGATCATTAAAACTTAAGGAAATTTCATATATTCATTCAGAATCCTATGCCGCAGGAGAATTAAAGCATGGAACAATCTCTCTTGTTGAAGAAGGGGTTCCTGTCATCAGTGTGGCTACACAAAGTGAATTGATTGAAAAAATGGTAAGTAACATAGAAGAAGTTAAGTCAAGAGGCGCATTTACAATTACTGTTTGTAAAGAAGGCACAGAGTTTAGCGGTGCA
>JAUUNJ010000100.1 GCA_030844625.1 Roseburia sp.
TGGATGTAATTTCCAAACGCAACATCTGGAGGTTTATTAAAGAAATGAATAAAAATGGGACGACTTTTATTCTTACAACCCATGATCTGGAGGATGTGGAGGAACTTGTTAATAATGTCATTATCATAAATAACGGCAAAAAAGTCTTTGATGATTCCTTAGATAATTTGAGAAAAAATTTGGGAAATAAAAAAATAGTCCAGATATCTTTGAATGATGTGAGGAAAGTTCAGGAAAAGAATGGAGAAAAAGAACTTAATATACCCGGAACAAAAATTCTTGATAGCAGCGATGCATCAACATTAAGAATTGAAGTGGATGTTGATGTTACACCAATTACCACATTTATTTCTGAGCTAAGCAGCAGATATTCTTTTACGGATATTTCCATTAAAGAACTTCCAATGGAAAAGATTATCAGACATATTTATACAGAAGGATAATTTTCAGTTTCATTATATAGGAAGAATAGCATTGGCTATTTTATCTTTTGAATATAAGGGTGTTATCGGATCGTAAGAGAGGGAAGAAATTGAATTAAAGATATTAATATATACTTAAATTTTCGTCAAATTATCCATAATATGAAAAACAATTAAGCAGGTTCTGACTTGCCTGATTCCAGTTTATTACATGAAACCAGTCATTGATGTAATCAGCACGTTTATTGTAATGTTTGAGATAATATGCATGTTCCCATACATCAATGCATAGAATTGGACACAAATTCATAGTCAGAGGAGTTTTCTGATTAGCGGTGGTTATAATTTTAAGATTGTTAAAGGCATCAAGAACAAGCCAGGCATAACCGGAACCAAATACGGACAAGGCTTTTTCGGTGAAAGCCTGTTTAAATTCTTCAAAGTTTTCAAAGGCGGAACTGATAAATTGCAAAAAAGGCTGTGGCGGTTCCTGAGTGCTCGGATTCTGTAGAATTGAAAAGAAGAAAATGTGATTATAGACACCTCCCGCATTTCTTAAAATTGGAATTTTTATTGCATCAGGAAGGGAGTCTGCGTATATTATTAATTCTTCCAATGAGAAATCCTGATATTCAGGATAGTCTTTTAAAATATTATTCAGATTATCTACATAGGTTTGAAGATGCCTGTCATGATGGAGTTCCATAGTCTTGGCATCAATGAAAGGCTCCAAGGCATTGTATGCATATGGAAGCGGTGGATTTATAAATTTATAATGCTGATTCAAGGTAAAAGTCCTTAAGTGTTTTTATTATTATATTAGGTCTCACATTAAAAGTGAGAAAATTTTGAAATGAGAGATTAAATTTATTAACTTGTTAGAGGTTTTGTGATAAAATAAAAGAAGAATTTATGAGCGGAGACGGGAGGAAAGATAATGTCAAAAGAAAAGATAGAATTTTCCAGTGAGCAGATGCTTAAATGGATGGGATATGTAGCAGAAATGCAGGACGTAACCCCTGAAAAAATAAAACTTTTGAATACATGCGGTAAGAGAAGAAATATCCTTGCAACAATAGCCACACATAAGAGAATATTGATTTTTGCAGATGAGACACATCCTAATATGCTGTACAAATGCTGGGAGGCAGGATATGGTGATTATGAAATGTACTATGGGCAGGGATATGAACCGTCAGAAATGAAACACTGTAAGGTTAGCGACATGATGGATCATCCGCTCTGCGGACCTACAGTCATTTTTATTGTGAACGAGAATACAAGAGAATCAATGATTTTTGGAATGAAAAACGAAAATTTCTCATCCGGTTCCGTAAAATATGTAGGACACGAAATTCGTTCTGTTATTATGAATAAGCTGGAACTTGATAATTGTGATACTGCACTTATGATTAGTGCAGAAAGTATTGTTATTGAGGCATCTATGGTGGCATATGAAGGTGTCATCATTGCAGCAGAAAGAGATGCAGGTTCTCTTAGAACAATGGAAGAAAATGTATCTAAGTTTGGTGTACATAATGTAGAAATTATTTCGGACTTAAAGGATGAAACATTGGCGAATCTTCCGGTGCCACGTGTAGCATTTATCGTTGCCACAAGAGAACAAATTGAAAATGATATTGTATGTCTTTTAAAGGTTAATCCGGACATAAAATTTATTGTTTACACTCTGGAATTAGACATTCTTGCAGATATTAAATATATTATGGAAAAGCATGGAGTTCAGGTAACAGAAGTTATGCAGATTACAGTTTCAAAAACAGATAAGAACAGTGTGTTTGTGGCACAACCTTCACCATGGATGATTACCGGAGAAGTAATAAAATAATAATTAAGAATAAAAGAGCCATTCATATTGCATAAAACCAATTATAGGTTTTGGAGCAATATGGATGGCATTTTTATTTTATAAGAAAACTCTCCGAAATTTCTATTATAGAAAAATTTACTTATCATAAAAAATGTAAAAAATAAAAAATAAGGTATTTACAATTCATACAAAAAGTGATAATATTCACATACCGGAAGAAAGCAACAAACTATATGAAGCACATTTTATAAGAATATGTGATTTTAATAAATCTGGACAATAAATAAGATAAAGAGCGGGTAAATTAAAATTTACATTTCTGATTATTCCTTTTCTCATATAGTAGTACATGAGCCGGAATATTATAGAAAGGAGTATGAATATGGATGTATTTTTACAGGAACATGGCAAGACCGTTTTTATTGCGGTATGTATTTTGTTATTGGTGGGAGTTGCCTATATCATAGGCCCGATTGTGAGCGATGCGATAAAAACGGTTGTTAACAGCTATTCAACATCCGTTACTTTCGATTCTGTAGCGGGAAAGATTCCAAGTAAATAAAACAGACATTGAAATGAATGCAGCGATAGGGGGATATAATGAGAAAACTGTCTTTACCGGATAGAGCTTTTGGAAAACTTTTAAAATATATTTTAGATGACAATATTACAGATATTAATTGGAGCCAGGGATTGTGGGTTAACGATTTAAAAAAGGGAAGGTATAAAATCCATGGCTTTTGTCTGGATGATACTTTTATTCAGCAGTTTTATACCAGAATAAGCAATTTGATGAATGTTCAGTTCAATAAAAATAACCCATTACTGGAAGCAGAAACAGATAATCTGCGAATATCCATTCTGCATGATTCCGTTACAAATACAGGTATCAGCATAAGTATAAGAAAAACTCCGGCACTGAGAAGAATTAATAAGGAAACTATCATAAATAGTGAGTATTGTACGGAGATTATTGATATTTTTATGGAAAATGCAATACGGGCACACTGCACCGTGGTCGTAGGGGGATTACCCGGGGTAGGAAAAACAGAATATATAAAATATCTTACAAGTTATATACCTGCATATGAGCGTGTTTATACCATAGAAGATAATCTGGAACTCAGATATGCAGCTATTAATCCGGGAAAAGATTGTGTGGAAATAAAGGTAAGTGAAAATTTCGGATATGCAGAAGCACTGAAAGCAAGTAAAAGACAGTTGCCTACTTGGGTATTGCTGGCTGAGGCAAGGGGAGAAGAGGTTAAGTACCTGTTGGAAAATATATCGGCAGGTGTTCACTGCCTTACCACGATTCATCTTGACGATGCAGCAAAAATCCCCGATCGTTTGCGCAATATGGGACAGGCTATTAATGAAAATGATGTATATTCTTTTATTGATTTAGGTGTGCAATTACAATCTGTGGTGAAAGAAGGAGAAAAAATAGTTAGAAAAATCTCACAGGTTATGTGTTTGTCCAGACATGATGAGAAGAATGAAAAGGTAATGATATACGAAGACGGAAGCATTTTAACAAAAAATCTTCCAGAAGATATTATGAGAAAATTTAAGATGGCAGGGATAAAAAATCCTTTTGTCAGGGAGAAAAATTTTGAAAATAATTAAAGATTCATTAAAAATGCTGATTGTGGTATTGACTGTATGTATTGCCTATAAGCTCAACACAATTTCTATTGGAATATGTATGGGAATGGCTATATACATAAATACAGCACTTTTAAGAGAAGAAGAGAAAAGAAAAAAATACTTAAAAAAATTTAATGATGTTGTGCTTTACATGGAACAGATGGTTTATTCCTTTAAGAAACAACCTAAGATAAGACCGGCATTGGAGGATGCGCAAAAAGTAAGTTCAGATGAAATAAAAGAAATCATCGAAGAAGTGACAGTAAATATAGATTCAAAAATGTCGGAACAGATATATGAGGAGTCATTAAAAATAATACAGGATGAATATGACTGCAAACGATTAAGATCATTACACAAATTTATAGTAAAAATTGAAAAGCATGGAGGAGAATATGAGAACTACATAAATATATTGCTGGAAGATATCAGGGAGTGGAGTGACAGAATATTGTTGTTTATAAAAAATGTAGAAAGAGTGAAACGAAATGTACTGATTTCTATATTTTCCACACTGATAACCTGTGGAGTTATGGTGTATTTAATACCAAAGGATTATAGTTATACGAATCATCCTTTGTATCAGGTGGATTCAACCATAATGATTATTATGATGCTTATAGCATATGTGTTAGTTAACAGGAAATTAAATTTTGACTGGATTAAAGAAAAAGATATTCTTCAGGATAACTTTATAATTAAATATTATGTGCTAGTAGAAAAAGGATATAAAAACCAAAAACATTTATCTTTTATAGAGCGTTTCTCTTACAAAAAGGTCAAAAAAAGGCTGGAAAATGAAATATCAAAGGCTTTTCCTGACTGGGTAAGGGAAGTGGCAATAAACCTTCAAAATGATACAGTTCAGTCAGCTATAGAGGAGTCATATGAAGATGCTGCATTTGTATTAAAAAGACCTATAAGGAAGTTGTTGATTGATTTTGAAAAATATCCGGTAGGGATTGAGCCATATGATAATTTATTGAGAGAGTTTGATTTGCCGGATATCAAATCATCAATGAAAATGTTTTATTCCATAAACGAACTGGGAAAAGAGCAGTCGGATAAACAAATTAATTCCATTATAGACAGAAACAATAAAATGGTACGGCAGGCAGAAGAAATGAAAAATAAGGATCAAATCGGAATAGCAGGAATGCTTACGGCAATTCCCATGATACTTGGCGTGATTAAAATTATGATGGATATGGTGTTGATGATAATCGTATTTACATCATCCATTTCTAATATAATTCATGGAGGTTAAGATGAAATATTTATTATCTGAGTCAGGACAATGTATTATTTTTGGAATTCTATTTTTGTTAATAATTGCAGGGTTCAGTGATATTTTAAAAGTGGTTACGGGAGGATAATGTATGGAGCAATTTATGGAAGAACACGGTGGCATAATTGTCAGTGGGATAATATCAATAATTACATTGGGGTTAATGTTGATGACAGTAATGGCGGCAGGAAATATGGAAGTATCTTCACTGGCGGCTATAATGGGGGCGTAGTATGGAGGTGTTACTGGGAGAACATGGACAAGTACTGTTGTATGGGATTATTGGAACGATGATAGTTCTTTTGATTTGCTCATTATGTGCGGATAAATGGAAATCTGTCACACCGGAATATAAAACAGTAGTCAGTAGAAATAGCAAAGAATTTATTTCTGACATGAAAGCAAAGTTTCCGATAATTGATGCAGATGAGGTTATATTTGCGGATTATAAAGATGAAAGCTTCAATTATAAAGATTTTATTCGTGCAAAGAATTGTGAGGGAAAGGATATTACGGAAGATATTAAGGTTTATGGCAATGTGGATGTGTTTCAAAAAGGGGTGTATAAACTTCGATGTGTTGTAGTGGCGGATAATAGTCTGATTTGTACAAAATATGTTAACGTAATAGTGGAGTAGGGTATGAAAATTGCGATAGAAATGTTTACACTGGTAATAGCCGTTACTATATCATGCATTCTTTTTTCATCAATTATAAGCAGCGATAATCAAAATGCGGATGCAAGGAATTTTTATAACGTGGTGGTGAACAGGATAGAAGATAGTAATTGTAATCTTCAGATTATTGAGGCGTGCATAAAAGAGGCGGAAAGTAATGGGTATGAGTTAAGTGTGGAGGACGTAACGGTATATGCTGAACATCCGAGCAGACTGGTGACAATGAAGTATAGTATCAGATTTCCGGTGTTTGGTTTATTTGGGAATGATTATGAAAAACAGGCGGTAATAGAAGGGTATGCAAGATAGAATTAGAATATTACTAATATTGAGTTGTATGATGGTTTTGTTCATGAGTGGCACTGTGTTTGGATATACAGGTAAGGGGACGAAAGCAAATCCATATATAGTATCCTCTGAGGCAGGCTTAAGAGGGGCACTTACAGAGCATGCAGAAAGAAAATCATGGATATATATTGCAGTGAATGATACTGTTGCCATAACAAAAACAATTCAGGTAGACGGGGGAAAATACAGGATATACGCAATCAATGGAAATCAAACAATCAGAAGAACATCAAAACTGGATGCAAAAGTTAATGATATCAATGATTCCAAGTATTGTATGAGGGTTAGAGGAGATACACAAGTAGTCTTTGGTTACAGTGCATCAAAGTATAAATTGGTTCTGAACGGAAACAGTACTATTTTTAATGCTGACAGACAATGCTCGGGATGGCTGTATGTACATAATGGAACAATATGCACAATTGATGTTAACTGTCAGTTAAAAAACGCCATGAATAATAAAAAAGATCAATATGGGGCACCTATAACTTCCAGAGGCGAACTTATCGTAAATGGAGAAATATGTAATTGCAGCGGAAACAATGGAGGGGCCATAAAAGCCATTCAAGGGAATGTTCAAATAAAAAATAGTGCCAATATTCATGATTGTGTATCTAAAACGGAAGGTGGTGTCATACATTCTTCAGGAGGAGATATTTTAATGAGCGGAGGGCAGATTTATAACTGCAGATCTTTAGAAGAAGGTGGCGCGTTTTTTGTAAAAGGAACGGTAGAATGCAAAATTACAGGTGGAGTTATTAAGAATAATGTGTCAGGTGCAAGTGCAGGAGGTGTTTTTGCCGGATACGGAGCAACGCTTATTATTGGTACTCCTTCGGGAGGGGGACCGGAAATAGCTTATAATATATCTTCAGGCAGTGGCGGAGGTGTGAGATGTGATGGGGGAAACAGTGAATTGGCTGGAGGAACCACCTATATTTATGGAGGTAACATACATCACAATAATTCTGGAAAGTATGGAGGAGGTATTGCCTGCGGAGAGGCGGGAACAGAGAGTAAGTCCAGAATAATAATAAAAAATACCACCATTAATAATAATACCAGTAGTTCTGATGGGGGCGGAATATGGATTCCAAAGGGAGCAGTTGGAATAGATGGTAATGCGGTGTTAATTGACAGATGCAAAATAAAAAATAATGTTTCCTTGAGAAATGGAGGCGGAATCATGTTATATGGCAGTGCAAGTGCATCCAATAATGAAGTTGCCGGAAATTCTGCAAAAAATAAAGGTGGGGGTGTATTCATAGATTCGGTGGGGACCCTCATTCTTAATAGTGGTGTTGTGTCCAACAATAAATGTAATGAACAGGGAAGCGGTATCTATGTAAAAGGAAAATTTAAAATACAATCAAATGCATGTGTGGACACAAATAATATTGTATATCTGTCATTGAATACATATGTGGATGTGATTGGAAAACTGAATAAGACTGGTGGATATATTGCTCACATCGATTCCCAGTCAAAAGAAAATGGAACAATTCTGGTAAAAGCAGATTATACGGGAACATCTGCGTCTAAAGAATTATATTATTCAGGAAATTCATCTGATGAGTATATGGAAAAAACGGTCATAAAAAAATATTTATACTATGAATTGGGAAAAAACAGATGTCTTCGACCCAGTGAAAAGGTAAATGGATATAATAATAATTACATTATTTTAAGTGAAAAATATACTGTGTCATATGACAAAAACACAACGGATGAAATTGAGAATATGCCGAAAGATCAGATAAAATTCTGGGAGGAAAATATTACCATAAGTAATAGTGTGATTGCAAGGGACGGATATGGAATTAATAATGCAAATCACTGGAATCTAAAAAAAGATGGAAGTGGAATATGTATAAAACCCGGTGGTATTTATCTTTTTAATGAAAGTAAGACACTATATGCCCAATGGATATTTTGGACAGTCATTGCAAAAGACAGATATTATGTAGTGGGACAGGATGTGGTATTAGATCAACAGGAAATATTAAAGAAAGTAACCGTCACAGATAATAATGGTGGTGCTTCTTATAAAATTTGTGTGAAACAAATAGATAGAGAAGATGGAAGCCTGATTATTAAAGGTTCGGATATTGTGACAGATAACTATATGAACACATTAACCAAA
>JAUUNJ010000101.1 GCA_030844625.1 Roseburia sp.
TCCATACATTATATATCATCCCGGAAGTGTTCGACAAGTTCTTTTTTTGGAAAATAAAAATCAGGTATGGAAATATATTTCAATGTCGATTGGGAGCAGTTAATAAAAAATTCACAAATCGTTTGAAAGTGATTTACATTGAAATGCTTTGTTTTAAAGGAATTTTTAGCAATCAATCATTATGTGAAGGTGTGAAATGTCCAAAAAATGTCCAAGATTGGAAAATAAAGAGGATGCTTTGACAGTCCAAAAGCATGACAACCGGACAAACTGACCTTTTGTTATATAGCTTGAAAGCAAAACCGATTATTTCGGTATTGTACTCAATTTAGAGTAAAAGCCCGAGCTAGTTTTGGCTTCGGCTATTCGTGAAATTCACGATTTGATCTACGGAATCCCGGAACTGCCTAAGTTCAACTTAGGGCGTCAACTCAAATTGATTTGATCTACGGAAATCCCGGATCGCAAAACCGAAAAAAATCTGTTTCGCGATCTGCATCCGGTAAATTTTACGGTTTGCGATGAAAAATCAATTTGAGTTTCCTTAACAGCAGGACAAAATGACCTTTCGTCAAAAATGACGATAACTCAAAATGATGTATCGTAACCACGGACAAATTGACCGAGGACGCACCAATCTTGGACAGTCCGATCAGGGGAATATTTCCCACATTAACCAATTCAAAATTGACGTGGTTGAGTCCGTCCCCAAAATTGAGGAGAGCTCAATTTTGAGCCCTGCTATAGCTGACCGAACGAAATGTTCTGCTAGGGTGTAACGATTCGTTACTACCTCACATACAAGGATATGATTAAAAGCATATTCTTAACCAGCGCAATTTTTCCCTCGTTGATCCGGTTTGGGAAGAAAGTATCACTTACTATGTTTTGAAAATAGTAGTATTTGGTATAGCTGAAGATAGTAATTGCAGCAGTAGAAGGAAAAGAATCGTCACAATCAAGTGGCGATTCTTTTTAATTAAAGGGAAGCTCCTCGTCAATGTCCGGAATTTTAAAGTAATCAGTATAACAGATTTTTTCTTTAGACAATTTATTTAGTTGAGCACGCACTGCATCTTTGAAAATTTCGTCATCTATTAATTTTTGTTTTCGCGCTTTTTTTAAACCGTCAAATTTTACAAGAAAATCATTTATTTCATCACCAGCAAACGTATAACCAATACCATTCTCGGTTTTATCTTGAAAGTGTAAACAGGAATATATTGTTTCTACATTGCCATATACATCTTTTTCTTTGAATAAATCAATTTGTTTTATATATGGACGAGAGATTTTAGAACTTTCTTGAATAAAAGGTAATTGAGAATCTATGTCCGATAAAATTTTGCAGATATCGTAGACAGAATATGTATTTTTTGAATATGAATCATTGCCAAGAAGCCAGTCAATAGAGCAATTGTACTGGCTGGAAATTTCGAGGAGATCGGCGAGAGTTGGAGCAGCAGTACCAGCAAACCAACGACTAAGTGTTGATTCTGTGACATTTAAGATAGTGGCTATTTTATTCTGTTTCGTTTCACCTGTTATTTTAATTATATTAGATTTGAAAGTTTTATAGTATTTTTTGAAATAATCTTTATCCATTTGAAATATTCCTTTCTTAAAATTGTGCATTTGAAATTTGCTCAACGAAAAACATGAGAAAAATTCTGAAATGAAATAAAAATTATAAATATTGCAAAAATGATTGAATATAAGTAACTAGAAATTTCATTTCAATATTGCAATAATTATATTATCACATGTGACTACACGAAACAAGACAATTAACAACAATGTTATGAAAAGGAGTAGAAAATTTATGAATAAACAGAATGTAACCGGAACAGTTGAAGAAAAAAGATTATTAAATATCAAAGAGGTATGCACATATATTGGAGTTGGCCAGACACAGGCACGCCGTTATATGGATGATATTGGAGCAGTGCGGAGATTTGGCAGACGTGTGTTATTTGATAAACATGTTATTGATAGTGCAATCACAAATATGTAATGAGGTGGCTCGCATGGTAAAAGAATTGTTAAGAAAGGGGAAACGCAATGCGATAACCACAGATGAATTGATGAGAGCATGTCATTTGGATCATAGAAGAGATTTAACAATGCAAATTGCAAGAGAACGGGCAGCAGGCGCAATAATATGTAGTACAACCTCGGGACAAGGTGGATATTATCTCCCGGAAAATAAGGAAGAGGTTGTGGAGTTTATAAATTCTATGAGTAATAGAGCCAAGAACACATTTAAGGCGGTTACTGCTGCACGTAAATACCTTAAACAGATAGAAGGGCAAATAAGCCTTAAAATCGAGCCAGAGGAAGAGTAGGTGGAAATATATGGCTAGAACGAAGAAAACGCCATTTTCACCGTGGCAAACATGCAAGGACAGTGGGATAGAAGAGCGTTATATAAGACTTGGAAATTCTCAACTGCTGCATCCTGCAATGTTAAGTTTGTCAGATAAGGCTGTGAGAATCTATACATATATGCTTTTAGAATCTGGTGGGAAAAAGGAATTTACATTTCCAAGATCAAAATATAGCAAACTATCAGGACACGATGTATTCCAACGTGCAAAGGATGAATTAATAGAAAAGGGCTTTATAAGGGTGAAGCAGAATAATGCGAATCTTCGTAAAGCGAATATCTATGAATTTTGTGATGAATGGAAGAGGTATAATCCACCTTAAAAATTTATTTGGCTGTCCTGTATCAGGACAAGTAAATGGCTAAACTTGTCCTGCACCGGGACAAGTAATTGCTATTTTTGAAGGTAACTTGTCCTGTATCGGGACAACCGTTTCGCAGACTAAAGTGTTTTACTTGTCCTGTAGCAGGACACATATACTATATATAGCCATATACCCCGGTTTTATTATTGCTTTTATATAGCACATATAGAATTAAACAGTAGACTACAAAGTAGAGATAGAATACCAACAGCTCAAAGGTGAGCACTGGCAGCAGAACAACGTAAATTTTAGTAATACTTGTGAAAGAAAGCGGCAACATATAAGCTGGCACTGTCGTTTGAACTGATGGAGATTTAAATGAGATGGTAAGCAAGAGTGAAGTGTTGGCGAAGGCTATGGAGATAGATGCGTTAGTAGCGGAATATCTAACAGTTTCGGTTATTGATCACATTTCTTTTGATATGCTTGAAAAGCAGATGGTTTGTGAATTAAAAAGATTACCTATCAGTAGGCGAAGTTTTTATCGTAGAAGAAAAGAACTTGTTGATTGGATGAACGAACAAAAAAACAATTGATCTGCGTGATATTATTCGGTATTGCATAAAACGTTTCACTTTAGCGTTGCAAAAAACGTTGCAAAAAGGGTGCAAGTTTGTGTGCATGAAAAAGGGTGCAAAACGTTCGCTTTACCGTTCGGATTCAAGGCGAACACTCACTATTAAATTGCTCGGATTTGCTCGGATTTTATGCGAGCTTGGTGCCTAAGAAAACCCAAGGGATTAAGCCTTGCAAAACCTTGTGCCGGCGGAATTGAATATAGGAAATCTATAGGCCAGATACAAAGAGAATACATAGAGAATACAAAGGAAAATATAAGGAAAGTATCAAACCAAATACAAACCAAATACAAACCAAAACTACCCTAGAGACACGCTAAGATTTACTAAGGTATGATGTTAAGATTTGTTAGGGACCATTGTTGGAATTTGTTGGAGTATGATGCTGCCGGAATGTTGCCGAGTGTGGTTGAAAAATGTTGAATATATAAATATATAGGATGATAACATTTGCTAACATTTTACAATATGATAAAAACATATTCTGCAATATAAAAACAAAAAAGTGAGAAAAATTGCAAATAGTGCTAAAAAAATACCCCAGACGTTATGCAGGGGCATGAGGTAATAGCTTATATTGTGAAAGTCAATAAATAAATCTTGATAGATTACTGCTTTTACCGTATCTGAGAATGAGTATTCGTCAATATCTCCATGCTCCAGATTGCATACAGTGATCCGGTTCTTGCCTGGAGCAACAATCCCTGCAGTATGATATTCGAATAGTTTTGTGTAATAATCCATGCGCCTGCTGCCAAGCGATACTATTTCTATAATCCAGTCGGGGACACCAATACATCATTTGTCTGTAAGCTTTGTAGTGCCGCAAATAACGATTATATCCGGTTTAATGTAATTTATATCATCTTTATTCAGAAAAACGGCAAATGGGGCAATATACAGCCCACATAAACCGCTTTCGAATATAGCTTTTCTTGATAAAGATGTGTATGCTCTTTTTTATTATTTACTCTGCTGTCTTAAATAATCGGCAAGTGGGGATAGATTATCCATCCCGATAATTGAACCAATCTCAAGCTGATACGACATATCACCGCCAAGAAACCGCTTTTTGTCGATACGATCGAGTATATCCGGCGTTAAATAGCTAGGTAAGCCTGTAGTAGTTGGTTTGGCGTGTGGTTCAATTTGTGGTTCATTCTGCGAATCAGGGGCAGCAGTTGAGAAGCCGTCACGCTCCATAGTTTCATTGATGGCACGGGTGATAAAAGAATTGAGAGTTTCCCCCATTGCAGAAGCGTGTGCTTTTATGTCTTCCTTTCTTCCTTTGGGTTTAACAACTAATTCAATGCGGTCATAGTTGCTTTTTACATATTTATTCACTGCCTTTTGTTGTGCTTTTGATACAGCCATAAAAATATACTCCTTTCATAATTATTGAACTTTGATTGCAGCAGTGGGAGATCCGTCACGCTCCATGCGATCATCAATAGCTTTTTTGATGTACCCGTTTACAGATTCACCGGCGGAATCAGCAGCAGTCTTGATTTCATCATATTTTTCTTTGGTTACATCAAGGGGAATACGTTTTAATTTACTTTTTTGATATTCCTTTAAATATTCTTTTCTTTCTTCAGTTAAGGGCATTAAGACACCGCCTTTCTATTTTGATAATAGGGGAGCGTCCAATATAGTATTACCTTCTCCACCTTACACGCTGATTATAGCATTTTTGTCTATTCACGTAAATATAAAATTAATACAAATATATTTACGTGAATATGTGCAATGTGTCAATAGACTATTTACGGAAATAGATATATAATGTAATCAAGATAAAGGAAGGGGAACAAAACAAAGCGATATACCTGTGAGGGAAGGGAAAGTACCAATAGTCACGAAGGTCGCTAAGGATTGTAAGCCGCATACCTGTGAGGGAAAAGAGAGTACCAATAGCCACGAAGACGGAAACCTTCCTAAAATAAAGAGAAAGGAAAAGCGAAGAATGAAAAAATTCAATCTTAAGAACATCATGTTAAAAGCGTGGATGTTATTCAGAAGAAAAAAGGATCTGACCTTTGCCGAGTGCTTGCACAGGGCATGGTTGAGCGCAAAGGCAGAGGAAATCAATGAGAAACGTGTGGAAGATGCCAAAAGGGTGGCGGGCGTTACAGAGGAAACAGCAACGTGGAGCGCCTGGAAAGCATTAGGTTATGAAGTGATCCACGGATCAAAAGCATTATTCGGATGTGATCTGATCTGGGGGAGCAGGGGAGACGGGCAGATATACAAAGCGCGGTTCTTTGGAAAGTCTCAAGTACAAGCCATTGGATAATAAAAGTGCCCTTACCGAGCTGGCACTCTGGTAGGGGCGTGTAACTCGCAAACTTATATTAAACGGCTACATCTGCATTATAACAGCTTGTAGCGGAAAGGTGCAATAGTGAAAACAGAAATTATAGACGCAGAGCAAGGAATTGTCGCTTGCAAACAAGATGAAATGCTTGTAGCAGGCGGCAAACGAGAAAATTTTATTTTTTGTTATTATTGTCAAAAGGACTGGATTGTGTTTAATGCAGAACATAAAGATTACAAAATGATACTGGAATTGATTCGTGACTATATGGAATTTGATGATCTCCAGAAAAAAGAATTTATGAATTATATAAAGGATCTTGGAAGTGCTAAGGAAATGTTTGACGTGTTTAATCAGATCCTTAGAGTAAGAAAAAATATTCGTAAAAGAAAGTATGCCAATAAATAAAAAAGAAAGGATTCGGGCAGTATGGAAAATCCTGCTGCCCTTGGAAGATAAAATGGAATTATTGAAAGACTTTAAAGTGAGCAACATTGTGATATCAGAGGATTTTGCAAATACGGCACCGGCAGAGAAAAAAATTGAAAGGGCAAGGAAGAGGTTAGAACATGGAGTAGATACTGCTGCAATCGTGTTAAATAACGATAATGTACTCATAGATGGATATTGTACCTATCTTGCTGCAAAAGAACTCGGAATGGAACATATAACAGCTACAAGGGGATATGTGGAATTAATAGAAGCAGTTCACGGCAGCAGTAAAAGAATATTTAGATGGAGAGTCCCACCGTATCTGATCGGAGAGATAAAACCGGGAGATCGTTGTATTGTTCTCACCTATAAAGGAGCAAAACGTGTCCGGGTAAAGAATGTTGTGCAGCAGCAGACACCGGATATTGGCAGATCAGTAAGGAAAGTTATAAAAAAATGTGTATGAAAGAAAGGTGGTGAAAGTATGGCAACAGATAAGAGGGGCAGAAAGTTACCGAAAGGGATTAGGCAAAGAAGCAATTCGACATTTGAGGGTAGATTCACGTATCAGGGCGAAAGTTATTGTGTACATGCAAATACTATCGGAGAAACACAAAAAGCTATGAATGACCTAAAATATAAGCTTGAACATGGTTTCTTTACCACTGCTAATAATATTACTTTTGGTGCGTGGTTTGATACATGGATGCAGCAGTATAAGAAAAATAAAGTTAAAATGGGGACATATCGGAGTTATGATGAATATTATAAGGTGGCAGTAAAAAACAGGCTTGCAAATAAAAGGCTTGAGAGTATTAGAGGGGAACATATCCAGAAGATATACAATGATTTGGCGGAAGCTGGTTACAAGTACGCAAGCATCAAAGTAGTCTCAGCTATGCTAAACGGCTGTTTTAGACAGGCAGTAAAAAATCAGATGATTGTGTATAATCCGGTAAAAGCTGCGGAACTTCCAAAGTGTGAGGAAAGAAATGTGCGTGTGGCCTTAACGAGGGAGCAGCAGGAGATATTTCTAAAATATGTTGATAAAAGTAAAAATAGGATATTTTTTCGTGTTATGTTATTCACGGGAATGAGGAATGGCGAATTAAGAGGGCTTAAATATTCAGACATTGATAGGAAAAATAATGTGATACATGTTAGACGTACAATTAAGTATATAAAGGGTGTGGGATCTGTAGAAGATACACCCAAAACAAGGACATCAACACGGGACATTCCACTTAGACCGGATATACTGGAACTGCTGCAAGAACAGAAAAAAATGAATGATAGAGGTGGAATACAGTATATAGACAGTTACTATTTTATAGGATATAAAAATGGAAATCCAGTCTGTGAGACAACGATTGTAAACTCTTTACATAAAATTGTTGAGTGGATCAGAAAAGATGGTTATGATTTCCCAGATATTACGCCGCATGCGTTGCGTCATACATTTGCTACCAGAGCAATAGAAGCCGGAATGCAACCGCAGACACTCAAAACAATATTAGGACATAGTAGTCTGGCAATGACAATGGATTTATATAGTCATGTATTACCAACTACAAAACAAGAAGAAATGGAGAAAATAGCAAGTGCATTTTATTGATAAACATAGAGGAGAGAAAAACTTTCCTCTATATTTTTTTGTCCAAAAAATGTCCAAGTTTGAACGAAAAAAGACAACATGAGACGAAAAATAGACTTGATAAAATACCAGAAAATAGCGATAAAACCAACAAAGACGGCATTAGACAAGGCTTTTCCGAGTTAATAAAAAATTCACAAATCGTTTACGCCTATTTTTGTTGTGGTGAAGCCTAAAAAGTGTTACAATAGCGATACCGTGCGAGGTTTCTGCATAAATGACAGAAATTTTTCAAATAACAGAGCCGGGACAGGAATAGGAGTTTTTATGGGAGCATTGACAAAAATCTTCGGGACACACAGCGAGAGAGAGCTGAAAAGAATCTATCCGCTTGTTGACAAAGTAGAGTCTTATCGTGACTCTATGCAGAAACTTTCCGATGAAGAATTAAGAAACAAAACAAAAGAATATAAAGAGCGTCTGGAAAAGGGCGAGACTTTGGATGACCTTTTGCCGGAAGCATTTGCAACGGTTCGTGAAGCAGCAAAACGTGTGCTCGGCATGGAGCATTACCGC
>JAUUNJ010000102.1 GCA_030844625.1 Roseburia sp.
CATTAAATAATAGCATTATATGACACAGAGCATAAAAACAAAAAGTCGACCAGATTTCTATCTGGTCGATTTTTTGTTTTTATAGAAAAGCTCTTTGGACTTCTTTATTATAATTATTAGAATGAAATAGTTTTTAAGGAATAAAAGTTTGGGTCGATATAAAATCTTTTACTTTTTCCAAATTACTAAATTTACCTAAAATAAGTTTTTCTATCTCTTCATCCGGTTGCCACAGATCCGGAACCATAATTGGATTACAGCCTGCTCTATGAGCTGCCAGCAATCCGTTTCTGGAATCTTCCAGAGCATAGCAGTCTTTAGGATTTTCCTGTAATAATTCACAGGCTTTCAAATATATTTCCGGTTCCGGTTTTGAATGCTTTACCATATCACCACATATAATTGCCTGAAAATAATCAAATACATCTGCATCTTTTAAATGGCTTTCAACTTCCTGTCTGGAAGAAGATGAAGCAACTGCCATTTTGTAGCCTTCACCTTTTAAGTAATCTAATAATACATATAATCCCTTTTTGACAGGAACTTTATTTTCAGAGTAATATTTTGTTAAAAAATCTTTTGAATATTTTCTAATGGTGGCTGCATCATATCGATCACCAAACTCATCTTCCCAAACTTTTTGAGACATGGCAACGTTTAATCCCAAAGTTTTTAATGCCATATATCCGGCTTTTCCAAGTCCGGCTTTTTCACCCGCATAATCCCATGCTTTCATAAAAACACTTTCTGTGTCGAACATAAGTCCGTCCATGTCAAATATTACTGCTCTCATAATATACCTCAATAATTAAAATTTGTTGAGATTATTATACGATAATTCAATTATTTTAAAAAGAGATTTTTTGGCTATAGTATTTTGATGTATATTTGATAGTAAAAATAAGGATTAAAAGAAGTTATAATAGCATGAAAAATAGATGGAATTAATAATATATCAGCAATTGCAGGGAAAGTTTGTGAAACAATATGAAAAGAAAAACAAAAGACGGAAAAGAACTCAATTTACAGGATAAAATGAAAAACGATAAAACTATATTGAAAAACGATAAAAAAATATTGACATTCAATTAAAATGCATATATATTATAAGACAAGTGGAAAATATTTCTATTGTATAAAAAATTAGGAGATTGAAGGAGAAGAACAATGGAGGGAACCATTACAAAAGTCACAAAAATAATTTTGGACTTTATGTTTGTGGCAGGAATTATTATTACAGTGGCGCTGCCGTTAATTCTGAAACCCTATGGGAAATATATGGATACCCAATTATCCCAATATTTATGGCAGATGGTAACGATATTAGCATTTTGTGGAGTGTTTGCACTAATGATCATATGGGAATTAAGAAAGATATTTAAAACGGTTATTGCAGGCAACTGTTTCGTCAGAGTAAACGTCACAAGCTTAAACAGAATGGCAAATTACAGTTTTGTTATTGCAGTTATAATGTTTATAAGGTGTGTTTTGTTTTACGTGACATTGGCTGCTTTATCCATGGTTATGGTATTTATTATCGCAGGACTCTTCAGCAAGGTGCTGGCGCAGGTGTTTGACAGAGCAGTGACATACAAACTGGAAAATGATTTGACAATTTAGGAGGTGCCAGATGGGTATAAGAATTAATCTTGACGTGGTTATGGCACAGCGAAAAATTGGAGTGATGGAATTATCGGAGAAAGTTGGAATCACTCAGGCAAATCTGTCCATATTGAAAAATAACCGGGCGAAAGCAATTCGATTTTCCACGTTGGAAGAAATATGTAAGGCACTTAAGTGCCAACCGGGAGATATTATTGAATATGTGGAGGAGGATGTTTAAATGAGTTTTTATGAACAGGCATTTGTAAATAAGAATAATGACAATTCATCGGTTGATGATAGAGAAATAAAAGAGTTTGAAATTTTGGGAGTTGCCGGCATAATATATGCAATCATTTTTGTGTTTTGTCTGTATAAGAATTTTATGGGAGTTACAAATGTGGTATGGGCAGCCGCCACTGTAGGTTATATGATCTATATAGCAAAGAAATTTGAAAAAAACTGGAGAGCAATTAATACATTTATCAGTATTATAATTATCCTGCTTGGTATTTCTAATTTTGTTACAGGAAATTATACCATAATTCTTTTTAACTATATTGCCATTGTATGTCTAATGATTGCAAATATGATGTACCTGTTTTTTGATGTACAAAAGGTTAATGTGACATATCATCTGTTGTTGCTTATACAACTTGCGCTGGGGGTACTTATTGAATTTGGAACTCCGTTCCGGCAATTAAACATTTATTTAAAAAATCATAAACTCCAAAAGCATAGTAAGGTGATATATGTATTGATTGGTATTATAGCAGCGATTCCGGTATTTATTATCATGTTGACGATTCTTGCCAGTGCAGATCAGGTATTTAAAGAAGTTTTCAGAAAACTGGGAGAGTGGTTAAGTATTGAGAACTTGATTGCAAATACATTTGGAATCGGCGTTATGTTTGTTATAGGTTATATTGTTCCCTATGCTTTTACAAAAAATGTTCGCAGTGGAAAAGTTATTTTGAAAGAAGGAAAGAGTGGAACGAACGAACCTGTTATTGCCATAATTGTAACCGGTATGGTTTCACTGTTGTATGTTTTGTTTTGTGCAATTCAGATTATATATTTGTTTCTTGGAAAGGGAACACTTCCGGTGGATTATTCTTATGCGGAGTATGCAAGGGAAGGTTTTTTCCAGCTATTACTGGTAAGCATATTTAATGTTATAGTGGTGATTGCGGGCATTGAATTTTTCAGGGAGAGTAAAATATTAAGAGTTATTCTTACCATAATCAGTGTTTGTACTTTTGTTATGATAGCTTCCAGCGCATATAGAATGGGAATGTATATTGGTGAGTATGGACTTACTTTTACAAGAATCTTTGTTCTATGGGTATTACTTGTAATAACGCTGATCATGGCAGGATTAATATATCAATTGTTCCGACAGAAATTTAATCTGTTTCAATATAGTCTGATTATTGTGGCTGTATGCTTTACCGCGTTCTCATTAAGTCATGTTGATTATTTTATAGCAAAATACGATTTGAATATGTATGAAGAAATGAATGGCATGCATGAGGATGATCTGTACGGCACCCATAATTATGTAGATTATGATTATTTAATGTATTTGTCCACAGATGCTGCACCGGCAATGAAAGAGCATATAGACGTTATACATAAGTATATGGAAGAGAATGAATTGGAATTGAGAGACGTGGAGTGGTCATACCACTATTATGAAGAGGATGGAGAGAAATATAATAAAATAACAATGAGGAATTTCAATATTTCCCGATACACTGCCAGGTTGATTATGAAAAACTATTAGATTATGAAAAACTTAAGAAATTATTCTGAAGAAGAGATGAAATCATTTTCTGTATTGACATAAAGTCTGAAAATAATAATATATAAATAAGAATAAAATTACAGAAGGAAAATATTATGGTTTTGGATTGGATGATTCTAAATGGAATTCAGGAGATATTTAAATGTGATTTTATGGATGTGATTATGCCCAAAATTACAAAGTTAGGTAATGCAGGAATTATATGGATTGGCATAGGTTTATGTATGTTAATATCAAAGAAATACCGCAGACAGGGATTTATGGTGCTTATAGGGCTTCTGATGGGATTAATCATAGGAAATGGATTAGTCAAGAATCTTGTGGCGCGCCAGAGACCCTGTTGGATTAATTCGGATTTTTTACTACTAATACCAAATCCCAAAGATTTTTCATTTCCGTCAGGACATACACAGGCATCGGTGATAGCAGCAACAATTCTGACAATGTACAATAGAAAATGGGGCATTGTTGTAATACCATTGGCAGCGCTGATTGCATTTTCAAGATTATATTTGTATGTACATTTTCCGTCTGATGTTTTGGGCGGAGCAATTATGGGGCTCATCATAGGGGTGGGAACATTTATCATAGGAGAAACTATTTTAAGGAGAATAGAGTTGCAGAAGAAGCAGCGGATACAGAATCATTAATGTGAAAACAAAAAATAGTTTGAGAAACAATCTTGATTTTATTTTATTCCTAGTATATTATTAGGAATAAAGGGTAGTCTGATAAGAAAACTATCAGCCATACGGTTTATTAGGAGGCAGATTATGATGATTTCGACAAAAGGGCGTTATGCGCTCAGAGTTATGATAGATTTAGCTCAAAATAATACAGGAGAGTTCATTTCATTAAAAGATGTGGCCAAAAGACAGAATATTTCCATGAAATATCTTGAAATGATTGTTTCATTATTAAACAAAGGAAAGATGGTGGAAAGCCAAAGAGGAAAATCCGGTGGATACAGACTGGCAAGAAAACCTTCGGAATATACAATTGAATCTATACTAACATTGACAGAAGGAACATTGGCACCGGTTAATTGTCTGGAAACGGGAGCAAAAAATTGCGAGAGAGCAGCAAATTGTATTACCTTACCTTTATGGAAAAAACTGGATAAGGTAATAGGCGAGTATCTGGAAAGTGTAACATTGGAAGATCTGATTGAAAGCAATGTTTAACACATAAAATCAAAAAATTAATTTGTATATTTTTAGAAAAGCAGGGAAATGATTATGGGTTTCCCTGCTTTTTTATGTGAATAATAATCCGATTTAGATGGTTATATGCGAACTGAGTGAAAAAAATTATTTTTCTATATCTATAATAAGGTCTTATACAAAATAAAATTGTGCCACTAAAATATGGACACTTGATAAAAATAAGGATACTTGAAAACAGGAGGACAATATTTTAATATAACAGTGGAAAAGTATACTCTATAGTATATTTTTTATTAAACGAACATCACACTTCAGTTGAAGAAGTGTATGAAATAAATTTTCTAAAGAGGAGGAACTATGAAGAGGTTTATGAAAAAAGGCATGGCAGTTATGCTGACCATGGCACTGACCGCAGGTCAGTTCGGAACTGATTTCAGGGCTAATGAAACAAAAGCAGATACTACAAATCAGGAAGTAAACATAGGCAGTCTTTCGGACAAAGTTACGGGAACATGGTCTTATTGGGACGGAAGTAAAGATGTGGTCCAGACAAACGCAATGCTTTTAGATAAGCTGCCTACATTGGCAAACAAGGGGGTAACAAGATTTACAACTGATAATTATGATGCAAATGCCGGAGCTATTGATATTGGTGATTTTGGGACTGCGTTTATGTGGAATTACAGTAGTAACGCTTTTGGCAACAGTGTCTATGCAATACCGTTGTCATATAAGGCTTCAATGTCAGGTATGTATTTTACGAAACCTAGTACAATTCAGGTAGACACAACGTTAATTATGCAGCAGCCCGAGGATGGCTCACTTACAGACTTTATAATAGGAACAGACTACTATTTTGAAAGTTCAAAAGTGGATAAGGTAACAGGATGGTCTTATGATGTCATCATGGAAAACAGAGAAGACCCGTCACAGTACATGAAGAGTATTGTGACTCAGGGAAGTCCATTTGGCTTTTTTGAACTTAATGGTTCAACTACAGCTACAATTAAAAGAAATCGGCGTCTGCCAAGTGACATTGTATATTATAACGGAACATCAATTTCAGATTCTACAATGGTTGTCATAAGAGTGTTTGATAATCAGGATTTAACATTGGGATATAGTTCGTACGATTACTATGCAGTTTATGTGCCTGAGGGAACTGTCCTAACGCAACAGGATGCCACATCGAGTTATCCCGATAACCGTATGGGAGATTTGGTTGCCACATTTTCAAGTGAAGATAAGTCATATTTTTCAATGGCGTGGTTATGCGAAACCAATGGAACAGAAGATGCACAGGCAAAGAAAATTGCAGAAAACTATGAGGGGTATGCATATAACTTTATTACAGATACGGACGTAGTTTATGCGTATGATTCATCAAAAGGAACTGTGACAACACAGTATAAATATACAGTGGATAAAAAGAGTGAAAGTACTCAAGAAGGTACAATTATGGGAATCCTTCCTCATCAGTATAAGAATATGAGCGGTTATACATACCTTGATAATACTGCAAGAACAATAAGAGGTACAATGAAGTATCTGCAGGGAAGTGATTATACAACCACACTTTCTTATTCGGGAATACTTCCAAACATGATGGAGCTGGATGCGATAGATCAGGAAGTTTTGCAAGGGTACGTGGATGATTTTATGAGTGAATACGGACCAACAGACACAGAACTTACCAAAGAATCTTACGGTGCAAATACATATGATACCGGTAAAAAATTGAATAGAGCAGTTCAGGTAATGGAAGCGGCAGAGGCGTGTGGCGATACGGAAAGTGCACAAAAAATACTTGACGCATTGGAAAGAGAATTGGCAGACTGGTTTACATATACGGGAGAAGATGATGAAAAATATTTCTACTATGATGAAGGTGTAGGAAGTTTGTTTGGATTTCCACAGGCATATTATACAGTAGATGGAATGACGGATCATCATTTCCATTATGGATATTTTATCAATGCGGCAGCACAGATAGCTTTAAGAGACAAGAGTTTTGTGCCAAAGTATGGAAACATTATCAATGAACTTATTGGTGATATCGCAACAGCAGAGAGAACATCTGCAGATTCAAAATATCCTTATTTGAGATATTTCTCTACATGGGAAGGGCATTCCTGGGCATCCGGTCATGCAAACTTTGCTGATGGTAACAATCAGGAATCAAGTTCAGAGGCGTTAAATACATGGGCAGGCTTGATTCTTTATGGTCAGGCAACACAAAATGATAAATTGACAGAGTTAGGTATATATCTGTATCAGACAGAAATATCTTCCGTTAATTGTTATTGGTTTGATATAGATGAAGATGTACTTGATTCTGCATATAAGCAGACATCACCGGGAAATTCATCATTACCTAAATATTCTCAGGCATCCATGGTATGGGGAGGAAAGTATACATATGCAGCATGGTGGACTGCGGAACCATTACAGATACAGGGAATTAATATTCTTCCTATGACAGCTTCCTCATTCTACTATGCAGCGGATACGGATTTTATACTTAAAAACTGGGAGACAGCACAGATCAACGAAGCAAATTATACAGGGGAAGATAAGGATGTAAACAGATGGAATGAAATCTGGAGTTCATATCTGGCAATTGCCGATCCGGAAAAAGCAGAAGAATATTTTAATCCTGACTGTGAACCGGAGGCAGGAGAGTCAAAGGCACATGCTTATCATTATATTAAGTCGTTGGAAAAAGCCGGCACACCAGACCTGAGTGTTACAAGTAATACACCATTGAGCAGCGCATTCAAAGACAAAGATGGAAATATGACCTATGTTGTTTATAATGCGTCTGCGGAAGAAAAGACAGTAATATTCTCTGATGGAACTGAACTTGTAGCCCAGCCGGGCATAATGACTACGATAACAGATGGAGAAGTAGCCGGAAAAGCTAAATATACAATAGAATACTATCTACAGAATCAGGATGGAACATATACTCTTTTCCAGAGGGAAGGGAAAACAGGAAAGATAGGAAGCGAAGCTGTAGCTTCCATAAAAACATTTACAGGATATGAAGTGAATGAAAATGCAGAAGGAACAGTCACAAGTGGAGAAATTGCTGAAGACGGAAGCCTTATATTAAGACTTTACTATGATATCAGTGAAATAAAACCGACACAACCGGGTGAAGATCCAAATCTTTATGAATCCAAAGGGTCATATGATGGATATAATATTTCTATCTGGACGGTAAAGGATGATTTGGGAGTAAATGAACAATTATTGGATGGTAATGCTACATTCTATGTTGAATATAGCGGAATTTACAATAATACAAATACAACCGGATATCTGAATAAGGAAGAGACACCTGGTAATGTATATACAGGTGTTTACAAGACACCTACATCAACTCTTACCAAAGACTATTACAATACAGTTAAAATTCAGAGTGGAGACAAAGTAACATATTTGGTAGTTAAAGTCGGAAATCCAACAGCTCCCCCTGATTTATCAGATTTGAAAATTGAGACTACAACACCGGATCCTGACATACCGACAGATGCAAGTGGTCTGGCAGTGGGAAGTCCGGCTGACAATACAATTGTTGTAGCATTTAGGGAGACCCAGGAACAGAACGAAAAAGGACAGACTTATAATGT
>JAUUNJ010000103.1 GCA_030844625.1 Roseburia sp.
GTATAGACATCTTTACGGTATCTGGCTGCTGAACCATCATTGACAATTCTTGCAGCTTCCATCGCCTTATTGGCATTAAGCCTGCCTCCTGTCTCCACCTTTCCACTGAGGGAGGTAATCTTATCAACTCCCTCCTTAATTGAATTAATAATACTTGCTCTTTCTAAGGTTGGATAAGCTGATATAATTAATGCTGCAACTCCCGCTACATATGGAGAAGAAAAAGAAGTTCCGCTGCCTGTACCATATGTGTTATTTAATTTTGTAGATAATACGGAGGAACCTGGTGCTGCCAAAGTCACATCCACAACACCATAGTTGGATGATCCGCTTAAACTATCACCTGATGTGGTGTTAGCCACTTTAATTACATTATTATGTTCGCTAGTTTTTGGATAGTTTCCTGTAACGTCATTATCTCTGCCGTTATTCCCTGCCGATGTTACAAATATTCCTAAATAGTTATTTAATGCAGCCTCAAAAGCTGTATTTTTTGATGAAAAACTTGAACTGTAATTTACCACATCAATTCCCATATTTGCTGCATAAGTAATTGCCTTCACTGCCGCATTTGAATAAAAACCGTCATCTCCCACCTTAAGTGCCACCAGCTTTACATTCGGAGCAATTCCGGCAACATCCTTATGATTCAGATCGGCTGCTACAATTCCTGCACAAAATGTTCCATGATAATGCGTATCCATTACATTATTGTTATTGTCATGAAAATTCCATCCAAATACATCATCTATGTAACCATTGTTGTCATTATCCTTTCCGTCGTCTGATGTTTCTCCCGGATTTGTCCACATATTTGCTGCCAGTTCTTCATGAGTATAATCAATGCCTGTGTCAATAATTCCAACCTTTACCGTAGAACTCCCGGTTGTCTTGGACCATGCCCCTATGGCATCAATCTTATTCAGAGCCCATTGATTCACAAACTGAGAATCACTTGTAGGTACTGTCTGCGTTGCTTCAACCGGAGTTTCTTCATTTAATGATACGCTCTCTACATCCTCACGGTCCATTAGGCTGTCAATTGCCTTCAGTAGTTCTTCATCTGTTTTGCGTTTTAGTGTTACTGACAAAACAGTCTTGAAATCTTCTGAAATTAATTCTGAATCAGGATTGTCACAATAGGTTAAATTCTCAACTTTTGTCACTTTAATCTCAGGAAAATCTGTCGCTTTAAACCTATCCTGCATAGAACTGCTCTTTGATTTTAATACAACTAACAATTCTCCCTCCACATAATCATCTTTTTCAATGACTTCTTCAGCCATTGCGATGACTTTTTTCTTCGACAAACCGGATTTTTCCTGTTCCGCCTTTGTGTTTTCCTTTGCAATCGTCTGAGTCGGCATTGTAAGCCCGGTAAACACCATTGTCAATGCTAAAATAAGTGACAGAGCTTTTCTTTTTTTTACCATAAATTCTCCCCCCTTATGATTAAAATATATTTATTTATAGTATATATATTTTAACATGACTTTACATTAAGTGACAATATATGACATGCCTGTGTATATCGCAAAAATCAGTCGTCTGTCACATCTTGCAAACGACTGATTTTCATTAATTTCCTACTATATCATTTTATTTTTTTTGCAACAAGGCTACGGTTTCAACATGCACTGTCTGTCCAAATTGGTCGCATGGTGTCACTTCCACCAGTTTATATCCATTCTCATTCAGCCACTTCAAATCTCTTGCCAGCGTTGCACTGTCACAGCTCACATAGACGATACGCTCTGGTGCCATCTGCACCATTGTTTCTAACAACTTAGAATCACATCCCTTACGTGGTGGATCAACCACAATCACGTCCGGCTTACATTCTGGTGTATTTCCATGTTCCTTAAAATATTTCGGTACAACATCTTCTGCTGCCCCAACAAGAAATTCCGCATTCCTTATATGATTAATCTCTGCATTTACTTTCGCATCCCGTATTGCCTCTGAGATAATTTCCACACCGATCACTTTCTTTGCCCTTTTCGCAAGAAACAAAGATATACTTCCAATTCCGCAGTATAAATCCCAAACAATCTCATTTCCCGTTAAATTAGCATATTCCAAAGCTTTCCTGTACAATTTTTCCGTTTGAACAGGATTTACCTGAAAAAATGACAGGGGCGAAATACGGAACTTTACATCACCAATATAATCCTCAATGTACCCCGGTCCATGCAAATGAATAATTTCCGTTCCCATAATCACATTGTTTCTCTCACGATTTATGCTGAGAGAAATATCCATCATTCCCGGTATTGCCAAAAGTTTGTCCACAAGCAATTGAGATCCGGGAATTTTATTTCCATTTATGATAATACAAACCATAATCTGTTTTGTTGCTTTGCCGATTCGTATTAGTACATGCCTGATCAACCCTCTTCCTGTGGTCTCATCATAAGGCTGAATACCCTCAAGTTCCATAAATGTCTTAACAGTGTCCATGACCTGTCTGTTAACATCCGCACCATCCGGGCGAATTCCAAGCATACAACTTTCAACATCAATAATTGAATGCGTTCTTCCTGCATAAAATCCTGCCACAATCTTTCCCTCTTTATTCACACCAACCGGGAATTGTGCCTTGTTTCTATAGAAAAATGGTTCATCCATTCCCATAATCGGCTTCATTTCAAAATCTTCTATCCCACCGATTCTTCTAATATTATTATAGACCTTATCTGCCTTAAACCTTAACTGCTCCTCGTAACTCATTGCCTGAAGCTGACAGCCACCACAACTTTTTGCCACAGGGCAGGGAGGCACAACCCTCTCCGGAGAAGGAGAAATAATCTCAACTAACTTAGCAAAAGCATAATTTTTCTTTGCTTTCATAATCTTTACTTTAACTTCATCTCCGATAACTGTATCTTTAACAAAAAGGGCGTAGCCACCAATTTTGCCTATGCCCTCTCCGGTAGTTCCCTGATCTGTAATTTTAACTGTTATAATATCATTCTTATTAACCATTTAATTTTCACTCTTCACTATAACTCTACACTTCCTGTGTTGTTTTTCTCACATTACTTTCCAACAGTCTGTTATATCCGAGCCACTGATCCGGACCGGCGGTACTGTTGCTGTTAAACAATTCCGTTATTGTTTCCAGTTTTGCATCCGTGTTGTCGGCAAAATTAAGAGCTAAAGCCTCAATCAATGCCGGTTTCTTTGGGGAACCATATTCCAGTTCACCGTGGTGCGCCAGAATGCAGTGCTTTAATTCATTTGCCATTGTTTTAGGGAATCCGGGGATTGTCTTAATAACATCTCCAACCATTTCAGAACCCATTACAATATGTCCCAAAAGCTGTCCTGCATCTGTATAATCATTCATTGGAAAATCTGATAATTCATAAACCTTTCCGATGTCATGGCAGATTGCCGCTGTAATCAACAGGTCGCGGTTCAGGACCGGATATTGTTTTGTATAGAAATCACACAATTTTGTTACCGACAATGTATGCTCCAAAAGCCCCCCGATAAAGCCATGATGCACGCTCTTTGCCGCTGAATGCTTTTTAAAGGCTTCTGCAAATTCTGCATTTTCCACAAACAATTTACTTAAAAGCTGTTTATAGAAAATGTTATCCACACTGGAGATAAACTTTAACAAATCTGTCATCATTTCATCCATGTCTTTGTTCGTAACAGGAAGATAATTGGCAGGGTCCACATCACTATCAGAAATCTTTCTGGCGCGCTTAATACTTAACTGCATCTGTCCATTAAAAACGGTTACATCCCCATTGACTTCCACATAATCCAGAACATCAAAATCATCAATTCCCATGGAACCCGGATCCCATATTTTAGCATCCAGAGACCCCGTCTTATCCTGAAGAATTACATTTTCATATTCCTTTCCTGTTTTTGTCATAGCAATGCTTTTCTGTTTGCACAAATATATTTCCTGTATTCTCTCGCCTTCTCTCAGTGTCTCAATAAATTTCATAATATCCTCTTTCTAACATCATAATAATATTGCCTGAATTTCCTGTTATTTCTTAAAATCTTCAGGCTCTTTAACTTTATTTCCCAAGGTTTTCCCTTTACCTTGCAATCATTCTTTATTATAATTGATAATGTATGCAAATACAAGAATTGGAAATAGCCGGTTGGGAAAAACTTCCTGACCCTGAGCTTATTTCTTTATAATAAATTGAAGATTCAGGTTGCAGGAAACATTCAACCTTAGGTTTGTGCCCGGGTTGGAAGTGCAACCGCTTCTGCTTGAAGCATTAGGAGGCAAATTATGAACGAAAAAGTGCTGAAAACACTTGAATTTTATAAAATAATATCATTGCTGGCAGACCATGCCGGTTCGGAATCAGGAAGAAAAATCTGTAAGGCTTTAGTGCCCTCATCAGACCTTCATGAAATTAAAGACAACCAGAAACAGACCGGTGATGCCTTAAAAAGAATATGGCAGAAAGGCAGTATTTCTTTTTCAGGTATCCATGATATTGGAGAGTCTTTGAAACGTCTTGAGATTGGCAGTACTCTCGGCACAGGAGAATTACTTCGAATCAACTCACTGCTCAAAGTTGCAATTCGAATTAAGACTTTTTCAAGAAAAGAAAATGATGACGACAACAGGGACAGTCTGGATGAAATGTTTGAGGCAATTGAGCCTTTGACCAATTTAAAAAATGACATTGAACGATGTATTATTTCCGAAGATGAAATCGCAGATGATGCATCAGTTAACCTGAAAAATATCCGGCGACAAATTAAACTTACCAACGAACGAATTCACAATCAGTTGAATTCCCTGATTAACTCACAGTCCGGCAGGACTTATCTGCAGGATGCGTTGATTACCATGAGAGATGGAAGATACTGCGTTCCTGTCAAACAGGAATACAGGGGTAATGTATCCGGCATTATCCATGACCAGTCCTCTTCTGGCTCCACTCTTTTCGTGGAACCTGCTGCTGTTGTGGAGCTGAATAACAAGCTTCGTGAGCTTGCTTCAAAAGAATCGGATGAAATTCAGATTATTCTGGCTAATTTAAGTCTGGAATGCGCGGAACATATTTACGAATTAAAGACTGATATGGAAATTTTACCGCAGCTTGATTTTATCTTTGCCAAGGCTTCTCTGGCAAAGGATATGAAGGCTTCCATGCCTGAATTCAATGACCAGCATCAGATTAACATTAAAAAAGGGCGTCATCCTCTTTTGGACCCTAAAAAAGTGGTTCCCATTGATGTTAATCTTGGGAAAGATTTTACTCTTTTAATTGTGACCGGACCAAATACCGGAGGTAAAACAGTTTCCCTTAAAACTGTAGGTCTTCTTACATTGATGGGGCAATCCGGGCTTCATATTCCTGCATTTGAGGGCAGCAGACTGGCTGTATTCAAAGAAGTCTTTGCAGACATAGGTGATGAACAGAGCATTGAGCAGAGCCTTAGTACGTTCTCTGCCCATATGGTCAACACTGTTAATATTCTAAATCAGGCAGATCAGGATTCTCTTGTACTTTTTGATGAACTTGGGGCAGGTACGGATCCGGTAGAGGGTGCGGCCCTTGGAATTTCAATTTTGTCTTTTCTTAAAAATGTGGGTGCCAGAATTATGGCAACAACCCATTACAGTGAGTTAAAACTTTATGCTTTGTCCACTGATGGTGTACAAAATGCCAGCTGTGAATTTGATGTGGAAACGTTAAGACCTACCTACAGGCTTTTAATTGGTCTTCCGGGTAAAAGCAATGCCTTTGCAATTTCAAGTAAACTGGGGCTTCCTGACTATATTATCAATGATGCAAAGTCAAGAATCGATGCAGAGGATGAACAATTTGAAGATGTTCTTTCCGAAATTGAACGTCAGCGTATCCAGATTGAAAAAGATCAGGAAACCATTGCCGTATATAAGTCTCAGATTAAATCTTTGAAACGGGATTATGAGCTTAAATCAGAGAAACTTAATGAGCAGCGTGATAAAATTCTTAATAAAGCACGGGAAGAAGCTGTTGATATACTGAAAGAAGCTAAAGAAACTGCTGATGAAGCTATTAAAAACATTAATAAGTATGGCAAATCAGGAAACACCCGGGAAATGGAAAAATCAAGAAGCAAGGTAGGTGCCGGAATTAAGAAGAATCAGAGTAATTCCGGTGTCAAAAAATTAACACCGAAAAAACAATATAAACCATCTGATTTTAAACTGGGCACAGGTGTAAAAGTTCTCAGCCTTAATTTGAACGGAACCGTTGCTTCTCTGCCCAACGCAGATGGTAACCTGACCGTCAAAATGGGAATACTGAATTCAAAGGTCAATATAAAAGATTTGGAAATTATTGACGAACCGGATATTAAGGCTCCGGGACTGAACCGCACAGGCAGCGGTAAAATAAAAATGAGCAAATCAATGACAGTAAAAATGGAACTTAACCTAATTGGTAAAACCGTTGATGAAGCTTTGGCTGAACTGGAAAAATATCTGGATGATGCATACATTGCTAAATTGCCACAGGTTTACATAATTCACGGTAAAGGGACAGGCACATTACGAAATGCTGTACAGAACTACCTGAAACGGTGCAGTTATGTAAAATCTTACAGAAATGGGGAACACGGCGAAGGCGGAGCCGGTGCAACTGTTGTTGAGTTCAAATAGACATCCGGTAATTTTTTACAATTATTTATAATTATATTCACATTATCTATTTAGAATAAAAGAGTGAAAAAATGCGCTCATGCGATTTTATTGTGAAAATTGCAAAACTATATATACTTTGGGAGGATAAAAAATGGCAAGCAAACAGAAAATTTTAATTGTTGACGATGACGAGAACATTGCAAATCTTATTTCACTTTATTTAACAAAAGAATGTTTTGAGACGCGAATTGAACATGATGGTCAGGCAGCCTTAGCTGCCTTTAAGGATTATTCACCCGATCTGGTCTTACTGGATCTTATGCTTCCCGGCATTGACGGATATGAAGTATGCCGGGAGATAAGAAAGGATTCCAAGACACCTATTATTATGCTCTCTGCCAAAACAGAAGTCTTTGACAAGGTTTTAGGACTGGAACTGGGTGCCGATGACTACATGATCAAACCTTTTGACTCAAAAGAATTGGTAGCAAGGGTAAAAGCTGTTCTGAGACGTTACACCAGCGCCCCTGCCCCTGCTTCCGCTCCTTCTGAAAAAAGAGTTGAATATAAGGACCTGATTATTAATTTATCAAATTATGAAGTTATTTATCGTGGCAATCCAGTTGAAATGACACCTAGGGAAATCGAACTCTTATATTTCCTCGCTTCATCACCAAACCAGGTTTTTACAAGAGAGCAGCTTCTGGATCATATCTGGGGATATGAGTATGCAGGAGATACAAGAACCGTTGATGTTCATATCAAGAGAATCCGTGAAAAGATTGCCGACACGGACGAATGGTCTATCGGTACTGTGTGGAGTGTGGGATATAGATTTGAGGTACACGGAAAGAGTTGAAAATAATTTTCAAGCTTTGAAGCATTAGGAGGCAGATAATGAAAAATTCTATTCTGACTAAATTTTTTACAGGATATTTTTCTTTTGCAGTCTTGGGTTTTTTGTTAATTTCCTACTGGTCTACTAATTTGATTTATAATCATCTTTTAACTGAGGATGTAAAAGAACTTTACAAATATTCCTCCGTGGTGGCTGATAATATCAGTTACGCAGCCGGTTCCTCCATTGAGGATATCCGGGAACCTGAGTTGTTTTTCAGTGATTTTAATGATGTGCTTAACTGTGATGTCCTGATATTGAATCCGGACAAAAAACTTATTTTTACCACGGATGATACAATTAATCTGAGTAATGATTCGTCCAATATCGTAATTAATGATTTTAATCCTGATGAATATGCAATAACACATTATAAAATTAATAAATTCTATAATATATACAAAACAGATACTTTAAGCGTTGTTCATGATATAAAGCAAGATAACAATATTATTGGATATGTTGTGGCACATATGCCTACATCTATCATCAAAAAAAGCAGTTATGATGTAACTTTTGTTTTTTATATTACTTATGCAATTATTCTGGCATTGTCACTTATTATCTTTTTTAACTTTATGTTGTTTATTTATATGCCCCTGAAGCAAATCAGACTGGCGGCAATGGAATATGCA
>JAUUNJ010000104.1 GCA_030844625.1 Roseburia sp.
TTATTGGAAGTTATAAATAATATTATACATTAAAGATTATTTTTACTGCCCGGAGAATTCCGGGCAGTTTTTCAATTCCGGACTGTTATGATATAATAATTGCAAATATTATCCCAAAGGGTTATTTGCAATAAGTCTGATTCAGAGGGAATAAGTTTAACTATAAAAATAAGGAGTCTTTGTTATGAAGCAATCCAGACAACAATTAATTAAAATATTAAGAGAAATTGATAATAAAAGTTATCCGGCATACAAGCAGCTTAGAGGAAGTTATGACATGACAGACTTTATGCTTATTATCGAACATGTGCAGGGGGATCCTTTTGCATCACCGTCTTTGGTAAATGTGGAGGTTCCGGCAGCTAAAGCAGATTTTCCAAAGGAGTTATATGAGACAGAAGAAAAGAAAACAGCATTGGAGGACCGGCTGCTCAGGGATTTTGCAGAGAAGATTCGGAAATATTCCTTTAAGGCAAAGGGCTCCGGTAAATCAGGATTCATGGGAGCAGTAATGCCGGGACCGGAGATTTTAAAGCGTACCGGCTGCGAAATAAAAGAGGACGGAGCAGTGCTTGTGCGTTTTGAGGCAGGATTTCCAGCAAATGGGAGGAGGATTCAAAGCAGAGAACTGGAAAAGATGCTTGTGCAGTTTTTGCCGGAAGTAGTTTTACACACGTTGTTTTATGATAAATCTAAGGAAAGCCGGTTCCGACAGGTGGCGGAACTGGCAGAGGATCAGGAATTTATCCGTAGGGAGTTAAAGAAAAGAAATCTTGTAGCTTTTGTGGCAAATGGAGCTATACTTCCAAGAGAGTCGGGAATTAGCAGTGAACCAATGAAAAAAGCGGTGGCATTTGAATCTCCAAAGTCTTTAGAGATAACATTGCAGCTTCCGCACAGGGGACGACTGGAAGGAATGGGAATTCCTCAAGGCATTACGATGATTGTGGGAGGTGGCTTTCACGGAAAATCCACGCTGTTAAAGGCCTTGGAGGTGGGAGTTTATAATCATATTGCCGGGGACGGACGTGAGTATGTTATTACGGATGACACGGCAGTAAAACTTCGCGCGGAGGATGGAAGAAGTATTCAGAAAGTTGATATTTCAATGTTTATTAATAATCTTCCCAATGGAAAGGATACATCCTGTTTTTCTACAGCAGATGCAAGTGGAAGTACTTCCCAGGCGGCAAATGTGGTGGAGGCGATGGAGGCAGGAAGCAGTTTGTTTTTGGTAGATGAGGACACCAGTGCTACTAACTTTATGATTCGTGATGAATTGATGCAGAAAGTAGTACACAGAGATATGGAGCCGATTACGCCGTTTTCACTTCGTGTAAGACAGCTTTTTGAGACAGCTCATATTTCCACCATTCTTGTAGCAGGGAGTTCCGGCAGTTATTTTTCTCAGGCAGACCATATAATTCAGATGAAGGAATATCGTCCGGAGGATATTACAGAGATGGCAAAAAGTGCCGCACTGGAATTTGCTGCAGCAGACAATTCAATGATGACTGAAATGGTTCCCGAAATTTCTTTCCCTGAGTTTTCAAAACCACGTATATGGCTTCGCAAACCAGATTCAGGAGACCGGGTAAAAATGAAAGTTATGGGTAAGGACAGCATTTCCATCAATAAGGAAACCATAGACTTGCGTTATGTGGAGCAATTGGTGGATACAGGACAGCTGGCAGGGCTGGCGAATATTGTCTGGTACATTCGCACCCATTATCTTGCAGGGAATATTTCTATGACAGAAGCGGTAAATCGGGTGGAAGAGATTTTGAAAAGTTCCAGATTTGAAAAAGTATGTGCGGGAAAAGTGAATGGAAATCTGACAATTCCAAGACGGCAGGAGATTTTTGCGTGTCTCAACCGATGGAGATAAAACGATACCTTTCAATAGGGGGAGCTGGGAGAATTCTTGTGTATAGAATTGACCTATGATATTACAGTATATTTAACAAAAGGAGTAAGTCATTATGAAAATGAAACATATTGTTGTAGCAGGTGGTGGTGTTTTAGGAAGTCAGATAGCGTTTCAGGCAGCCTACTGTGGGTTTGATGTGACTATTTGGTTAAGAAGTGAAGGGAGCATTACCAGAACTCAGCCAAAGCTGGATCACCTGAAACAAGTATATATTGAAACAATTCATAAAATGGCGACATCAGAAGGTCAGACAGCGGAAAACTGGGCAAGAGGTATTGCTGAATACGAAGATTTTAACGAAGAAAAGTGTCTGACAAGTGTAGAAAAGGCTTATTCTGGTTTAAAGCTGGAGCTTGATTTGAAAAAGGCAGTAGAGGATGCAGATTTAGTTATCGAAAGTATGGCAGAGAATGAAAAGGATAAAATTGGGTTCTATAAGAAACTTGCACCAGTGTTGCCGGAAAAGACCATTCTCGTCACCAATTCATCCACATTGCTTCCGTCCAAGTTTGCAAAGTATACGGGCAGACCGGAGAAATATTTGTCTCTTCATTTTGCAAATTCTATATGGAAGAATAATATGACGGAAATTATGGCTCAGGCAAAAACTGATAACCGCTATTTTGAACAGATTATTGAGTTTGCAAAAGAAATCAGGATGATACCACTGCCTGTCCGCAAAGAAAAGTCAGGATACTTACTTAATTCCATGTTAGTTCCGTTGCTTTTCTCAGGTATGGATCTTTACGTCAATGGAATTTCTGATCCGGAGAGCATTGATAAAGCATGGACCCTTGGAACCGGTGCACCAAAAGGACCGTTCCAAATTCTGGATACGGTAGGTCTGACGACTGCATATAATATTGTTCAGATGTATCTGAAGATTCCTTCATTTTTGGCTCCATACAATTTTAAGGGGATGGAAAAAATGTTGAAAAAGTATATTGATGAAGGAAAATTGGGAATGTCTTCAGGTGAGGGATTCTATAAATACAAATAAAATCTATTGTGGAAAGATATGAGCCATAAAGGGGATAAAAAGCGATTGTTCTATCCTCTTTATGGCTTTCTTAATTCAATAGGTAAAAATAGTAGTTTTCAACCAGTGAAAAATGTTACAAAACATTTTTATGTTGGGTTTAACCAACTGATAAAATCAATGTCATTGGCATGCTCAAAATTTATTCCGGCAGAAGTACTTGAATATTTACCCAGCTCAATTGCAGGTTTAGTTTTTCCATGAAAATCACTTCCGGCAGTCATATATAATTTTAGACGCTTTGCTTCATGATAATAGAAGTCTGTTTCTTTTGGAGTATGATAGCTGCTGAAGACCTCTATTCCATCTAAACCCAGTGCAGCAATCTGAGAAAGTAGTTCTTCTTTTCCTTTCAAATTCATGCCGGGATGTGCCAATACTGCTTTTCCATCATTTCTATGAATAATATATATGACTTCTTCCATCGGAGGATAATCTATTTTGGCATGACATGGTTTTCCCTGTGCATAAAAATCCCAATAAAAATTGGCATATGGATTGTCGCTGCGCGATCCTCCCGGACGATATGGTGACAGCAAAGGATGATCATAATATTCAGGCATTTCCAACAGAACTTCTGCAAACATTTCACCGGTCCAGCGGTTTTTCCAATAATTTTTATTGGAAAGCTTCATTAAATCCTTGTTTTCGATTTGAAATCCCAGTGCCCTTGTTTTCTCGAGCATAATATGAGAAGCCTTTACACTTTGTTTTTCTATGTTCTGTTCAATTTCGTAAAAATCCCGGCTTTTATAGTCAATTCCATATCCAAGCAAGTGAAAGTTTGTATTGTAAACTGTACAGTCAATTTCAATTCCCGGGACGTATATAATATCAGTCAGTGCAGCAATTTCCGAACCGTCTATATTTGCCCTGACACTATTATGGTCAGAAATGCACATAATGTTAATATTATTTTTTACACATTTTTGTATAAGTTCAAATGGAGTGAATTCTCCGTCTTCACTATAAAGACTATGCATATGTAAATCAATCATTTTTATATCTCCTCCTTTTCAATTTTTCGTATTAGTTTTATATGCATAAATATCATTAACGTAATAATCAAAAGTAAAAACAGTGGGAATAAAGCAATGGTAATATGGTTGGCAATGATTCCAAATAGTGGTGGTATGAGACAGGTACCTACATAGGCACATGCCATCTGAACTCCCATGATTGCCTGTGATTTATCTTTGCCAAAGTGTGTGGGTGTAGCGTGCAGCATACATGGATATATTGGAGCACAGCCAAACCCAATCAATATGAGTCCTGCAATTGATATAAAAGGCATTATCAGAATAAGAATTCCAATAACAATAATTGTCTGACCCAGATGCACCATTTGAGTATCGCTGAACTTTAGTGAAATAAATCCATTAATTCCGCGTCCGATGGTTATTCCAACATAAAACAGACTGGCGTATGCAGCAGCACTTTCAGGATTAATTTCATTATGTAATACCAGATAACTGCTTGCCCATAATCCCGTAGTTGCTTCCAGTGCACAATAGCAGAAAAATGTAATCATTGCTTCTTTTGCACCTGGAAGTCTTAAAATGGCAGGTAATGACAAAGATGCCTCTTTGACTTGGGTGCATTTCAAAGTTTTGTCGGTTTTTTCTTTCCACAATGGCAGACTGAAAATAAGAATCAGTGTCAGGATAATCTGTATAATGGAAATATACCGATAACCCGTATGCCAGCTATTGCTACTGGTAAGTGCGAATCCCATAATATATGGACCAAGGGACGCTCCGATACCCCACATGCAATGCAACCAGCTCATATGACGGCTGGAATAATGTAATGCTACATAGTTATTTAAAGCAGCATCCACACATCCGGCGCCCAGCCCATAAGGAATTGCCCAAAGACATAACAGCCAAAAAGAACTGCTTACGGAATATGCAAATAAAGCAAGAGCTGTCATGGCTACGCTTATGGCGGTAACTTTTCCGGTTCCAAGTCGTCTGGTCATCCGATCGCTGAACAGACTGGATATAATGGTTCCGGCAGCAATGATCATAGATATAATACCTGCATATGAAATTGGCACATCCAGCATTTTATACATGGATGGCCATGCGGAACCAAGAACAGAATCCGGCAGTCCCAGACTAATAAAAGCAAGATAAATAATTGCTAATAATAATTGGAACATTTTATTCCTCCCTTCCGCCACCTTTGGATGATGGCACTAAAAGTAATGAAAAGTTTTCGTTTCTATAACGTTCTTTTGGTTTTATATAATTGATTTACTTAAGTGAATCTGATAGGATTATATCATCACATGAAACGAATAGTTAGGAAATATGCGCCAAATATTATGACAAAAACGTCAAAAAGGAGAAAAGATGGGATTATCAGAATGTATTACGGTAACAGACGACACAGGATTAGAATTGAAGGAGCATGGAAACGCTCTGTTTCCCGTTGCGTGCTATTGGGATGATTTGCGTGAGAATGCAGTTCCATGGCATTGGCATGATGAATTGGAAGTGGCAGTGGTTACAGAGGGGAGAGCATTAGTTGCTACCGATACTGATAAAATTGTACTTGAAAAGGGAAGTGTTTTTTTTATAAATACCGGAGTTTTACACGGGGTGTGGAATGTGGATGATTCAGAATGCAGATTACATTCTATTTGTTTTCATGCCAGATTAATAGGTGGCAGCGGAGACAGCATTTTCTGGCAGAAATATTTACGGCCGTTGATGGATGACAGTGCCTTTGCGTTTGTGTGCCTGAAACCGCAGGATGAATGGAAAAAGAAAGCAGTTGATCTTATAGAGGAAGCATGGCAAAAGTGTGTGAACGAGCCGGAGGGGTATGAATTTGATGTACGCAGTACTTTGTCCCAATTTATTTTTCTTCTTGTGTCAAACAATTCCCATCTGGTCAATCCACGTTCTGGTAAATTGAAGAGGAACGAGGATCGAATTAAGAATATGCTTCGTTATATACAGAAAAATTATGGCAGAGAGATTAAGGTGAAGGATATTGCAGACAGTGCAACAATTAGCGTGAGTGAATGTCTTCGCTGTTTTCAGGCCACGATAGGAGTTACGCCAATTCAGTATGTCAAACAGTACCGGATTCAGAAAGCTGCAGAACTGTTGATAGCGTCTGATCGTACCATTTCAGATATAGGAGGGCAGTGTGGATTTTATGATATGAGTTATTTTTCAAAAGAATTTCGGAAAATATATTCCTGCACGCCATCAGAATATCGGAACAGTAGAGAATAATATCAGGAGAGGATGTCAGTTTAATGTGATTTGGCTAAGACACTGGAGAGAAACGTCCTCTTTTGGGAGATTATTTTTAACCGAAAACTCTATCTTGAGGAAATAAAAATAATTGTATATAATAAAACGCGGTAAAATAGTTTAAAAATTGGAGAATTAATATGGAAGAAAATATAAAAAACGAAATAGAAAACAGAAGAACGTTTGCCATTATTTCCCACCCGGATGCAGGAAAGACAACACTTACAGAGAAATTTCTGTTGTATGGAGGGGCAATTAATACGGCAGGTTCCGTAAAGGGAAAGGCAAACTCAAAGTATGCCGTTTCCGACTGGATGGATATAGAAAAGGAAAGAGGTATTTCCGTCACCTCGTCAGCTTTGCAGTTCAAATATGATGGATATTGCATTAACATTCTGGATACACCGGGACATCAGGACTTTTCAGAGGATACATACCGTACTCTTATGGCAGCAGATTCTGCAGTTATGGTGATTGATGCATCCAAGGGTGTTGAGGCACAGACTATTAAACTTTTTAAGGTTTGTGTCATGAGACATATTCCTATATTTACTTTTATCAATAAAATGGACCTTGAGGCAAGGGACCCTTATGAATTGCTGGAGGAGATTGAAAGTGTTCTTGGAATTAAGACGTGCCCAATAAACTGGCCAATTGGTTCGGGAAAGAGATTTAAGGGTGTATATGACAGAGATACCAATAAAATTTCTATGTTTCAGGCAGTTTCCGTAGGAGGTGCCAAAAGTGCGGCAGAGACAACCTATGATTTGGATGACCCTAAATTTAAGGAAGAAATAGGGGAAGAATTGTATGAACAGCTTGTAGAGGACACAGAGCTTCTTGACGGTGCCAGTGAGCCCTTTGATCAGGAACTGGTAGATAAAGGAGAACTCTCGCCGGTATTTTTTGGATCAGCACTTACAACATTTGGTGTAGAAACATTTCTGGAGCATTTTCTTAAGATGACAGAGTCACCGCTTCCAAGAATGTCGGATGCTGGTTTGATTGATCCGGTGGAAGAACCGTTCTCTGGTTTTGTTTTTAAAATTCAGGCAAATATGAACAAGGCGCATCATGACCGTATTGCATTTATGAGAATATGTTCCGGTAAGTTTGATGCCACAAAAGATGTATTCCATGTGCAGAGTGGAAGAAAGATGAAACTTTCCCGACCGCAGCAGATTATGGCGCAGGATAGAAAGGTCATTGACGAGGCATATGCCGGAGATGTCATGGGTGTATTTGATCCGGGACTCTTTTCCATTGGAGATACCATCTGTTCTCCGGGAAAGAAATTTGCTTATGAGGGAATTCCAACATTTGCACCGGAACATTTTTGCAGACTGGTTGCGCTTGATTCCATGAAACGTAAGCAGTTCATGAAAGGGGTAACGCAGATAGCCCAGGAAGGGGCAATTCAGATTTTCCAGGATTATAATCTGGAGATGTCAGAGATTATCGTTGGTGTAGTAGGGGTACTTCAGTTTGACGTGCTGAAATACAGAATGGAAAACGAGTATGGATGTGATGTGAGACTTGACCCATTGCCATATAATCATATTCGTTGGGTAGATAATCCGGGAATCGACTTAAATACACTTAAGTGCCCGCGTGACACAAAAAAGGTAAAAGACATGAAAGACAATCCGCTGATACTTTTTACAAATGAGTGGTCAATCAGAATGACGCTTGAGCGTAATGAAGGGCTGGAATTTAGTGAGTTTAGGAAGAATTAAATAACCACGCTGAATCAGACTAATATAATAGATATAAAGAGAGGAACATATGGAGAGACAAAATCAAACACAACAAATATCACAACAGAAAGTAATCCGATATGGGAATGAGAGAGTACATTTGTTTTATATATTTCCTCTTC
>JAUUNJ010000105.1 GCA_030844625.1 Roseburia sp.
GTGGATGCACAAAAAGTCTGATTTAAAAAATGGAATTATCAGTCAGGATGAATACTTTGATTGGAAAATCCGTTTTCCTGACAGTTGTGATTCGAATGAATCTGATTAGCCTATTCAAGCCGAGCATGGCTGAATAATAATATATACAAAATAACAAATTAGAAATTCAAATGAATAAACAGGTATCAAAAAGGTATCACAAGACATAAAAATTCCCCAGAGTGCCCATATACAAAGGCTCTCTGGGGTTGTTTCTACTATTCAAACTCTATCGTTCCAGGCGGTTTACTGGTCAAATCATACATTACCCTATTCACACCCTTCACCTCATTAATAATCCTGTTCATTACCTTCTGCAATACCTCAAATGGTATCTCTGAGCAGTCTGCCGTCATGAAATCACTGGTATTTACCGACCTCAAAGCCACAGCATAATCATAAGTTCTCTCATCACCCATAACACCAACAGAGCGCATATTGGTAAGCGCAGCAAAATACTGTCCCAAATCTCTTGCAATACCTGCTTTATCAATCTCCTCACGATAAATGGCGTCTGCATCCTGTACAATACGAACCTTTTCAGCGGTTACTTCTCCGATAATTCTAATTCCAAGACCTGGACCAGGGAATGGCTGACGGTATACCAGATATTCCGGTATGCCCAGTTCCAATCCGGCTTTTCTTACCTCATCCTTAAATAAGAGACGAAGCGGCTCGATAATCTCTTTAAAATCAACATGTTCTGGAAGACCGCCTACATTGTGGTGGCTCTTGATTACCGCAGAATCGCCCAGTCCTGATTCAATAATATCAGGATAAATCGTTCCCTGCACAAGAAAGTCTACAGCACCAATCTTTTTCGCCTCTTCCTCAAACACTCTAATAAACTCTTCACCAATAATCTTTCTTTTTGCTTCCGGCTCTTCTACTCCGGCAAGCTTTCTATAATATCTTTCCTGTGCATTAACACGAATAAAGTTAAGCTCGTAAGGACCATTTGGACCAAATACAGCTTCCACTTCATCGCCTTCATTTTTTCTAAGAAGTCCATGATCCACAAATACACAGGTAAGCTGCTTTCCTACTGCCTTTGAAAGAAGAACTGCTGCAACAGAAGAGTCTACACCACCGGATAATGCGCAGAGTACCTTACCGTTTCCAACTTTTTCACGAATCTGCTTGATTGTTTCCTCTACAAAAGAAGACATAATCCAATCACCTTTACATCCGCACACATCATATACAAAGGCACGAAGCATCTTCTGACCTTCCTCTGTATGCATAACTTCTGGATGAAACTGCGTTGCATACAGATTTCTGTCCGCATTTTCAAATGCTGCCACCGGGCAGTTAGGCGTTGTTGCTGTAATTCTAAATCCATCCGGTGCCTGACTGATATAGTCTGTATGGCTCATCCAGCAGATTGTTTTATCAGCCACATCCCGAAACAATAAGCTTGACTGATCCACATCTACTTCTGTCTTTCCATATTCGCTGACAGGCGCTGTCTCAACTTTTCCGTCTAAAAGATATGACATAAGCTGTGAACCATAACAGATTCCGAGGATTGGAATTCCCATATCAAAAATTTCTTTGTCGCAACGCGGTGATGTTTCACCGTACACGCTGTTTGGCCCGCCTGTAAAAATAATTCCTTTCGGATTCATCTTCTTAATTTCATCTAATGATAATGTATATGGATGAACCTCACAGTATACATTACACTCTCTTACACGTCTGGCAATCAACTGGTTATACTGACCGCCAAAGTCTAAAACAATTACTAATTCCTTATCCATGGTTCCTCCCTCTTGTTTGTCCCGTGAATGATAAAGTGAAAAAGCCAGATCAATCGATTTACTACACCAGCTTTTATCATTAGATTTTAACCTATTTTGCATTAATAGACAATAGGAGAAATAAAATATTTCAAAATTTAAAGATGATCAAAATCAAGGGGTTCAATTTCCGCTGATTTTCTTCAAGAACCTTAATACTCTCTTCATCGGATAATTTAACATAATTGTCCACGTTTTTTACTTTTGCTCTGGCAGCAATTTTTTTTACTTCCTTTTTCCATAAAATAAATTTCTTCATTTTCAAACACTCTGCTATGCGGAATTTTTCTTCCTGCAGCACCGCGAACTACCATAGTCTTTGTCCCTGTAAGAATTTTATCCAGGACTTTTTCACCTTTTTTTCCTGTATTGTCACAATAAACTAAATGTACCATTAAAAATCTTCCTTGCAAATATCAGATACTGTATCAGTATCCCGTGCTTCCTTTGGTGAAATTTCATGAAATTGGTGAAAAGCTTTTGTAAAAGAAGTTGGTGAATCATACCCATATTTATAACTCGAATCCACTACTTTAATACTTGTACTTTTCAGATCATATTCCGCCAACGTCATTTTCTGAAACGAATATATTCTGCAAAACTTATTCCATACATATAAGAAAATACTTTACTATTCATTTCAGTTCATACCAAACCTTCTTCCTAAAAATAACGCATTAATAAAATGTCATTTACGACACTCTGCACATCCACAGAGGAACATGAAACTACAACGCAATTTCTATGAAATAAAAAAGGTACCTGATACACGCCTTTGTATATCAGATACCTCCTCTATTCTCAATACCGCTCTTCTACTTTTCGTTAACAACTACAGGTTTATTCTTCTCCTATGGAAACGCTTCTCTCACTACCCTCCGATTCTATTTTATATTCGGCTATTTGTTTCCCTCTACTACCTGTATACGGCTTCTTCTATCTACTTAACCATGAATTGTTATTTTCCATCAAATCTTCGTTTTGAATACTGTTCTATCCTTTCCGATTCTCTGTAACAATCCATCCGATCAATACTACTCTTTACAGTTATTTCCGATTCCTCTGTAATATAAGTAGATAATCATTCGTAAGGATTATTCCTACTACTTCATTTCGATAATATTGCTACTGAGTTGACATTCAATAACACAAGGCTGTTAAGTTACTCTGTAGAAGCTTTCGGTATTTAATACATTTTTATTTGTGTTTTGAATATACCATGAAATCTCCTTATTTTAAAGACTTTTTTAACATGTTTTTAATCTTCATTACATGTGCCGATTTTAAACATTTTTATGAATCGTTTTTTTATTCAAAATCTACAAAATTATTCCTTGAACACATTTGCACTATACCATTTATGCCCGATTCAGCATTTCACGAACATATTTCCCCGTATAGCTTGTAGGATGTTCTGCCACCTGTTCAGGAGTCCCCTGTACTACCACAGTCCCTCCCCGGTCTCCGCCATCCGGTCCCATATCAATAATGTAATCTGCCACCTTAATCACATCCAGATTATGTTCAATTACCAAAACAGTATTTCCCTCATCTGTTAATCTGTGAAGTATTTCTACCAATTTATGCACATCCGCAAAATGTAGTCCTGTAGTAGGCTCATCCAGCACATATATTGTCTTTCCTGTACTGCGGCGGCTTAACTCCGTTGCCAGCTTAATACGCTGTGCCTCGCCACCTGATAAGGTAGTGGAAGGCTGTCCCAGTTTAATATAACCTAAACCTACATCGTATAAAGTCTGCACTTTGTTGAGAATTCTAGGTACATTCTTAAAGAAATCCAGTGCCTCTTCTACGGTCATCTCCAATACATCATATATACTCTTTCCTTTATACTTAACCTCCAACGTTTCACGGTTGTAACGCTTACCTCCACAGACTTCACAAGGCACATACACATCAGGAAGAAAATGCATTTCTACTTTTAATATACCATCTCCTGTACATGCCTCACATCTGCCGCCTTTTACATTAAAGCTGAATCTTCCTTTCTTATATCCTCTCTCCTTGGCATCCATTGTTGTAGCAAAAAGATCCCTTATCATATCAAACATTCCAGTGTATGTGGCAGGATTGGAACGGGGAGTTCTCCCAATTGGTGACTGGTCAATATTTATTATTTTATCCAGTTGTTCCACTCCCTCTATCTTTTTGTGCTTTCCTGAAATGGTTCTTGCCCTATTAAGTTTCTTTGCCAACTCCTTATAGATAATCTCGTTTACAAGAGAACTTTTTCCGGAACCTGACACACCGGTTACGCATGTAAGAACCCCTAATGGAATTTTTACACTAATATTCTTCAGGTTATTTTCCTGTGCTCCCACTACCTTGATAAACCCCTTTGGCTTTCTTCGTGTCTCCGGCACAGGAATTTTCAGTTCCCCACTTAAATACTTTCCCGTTATGGAATCAGGATTATTGATAATATCCTCTGCTGTACCCACAGCAACAACTTCTCCACCATGAGCACCGGCTCTCGGTCCGATGTCTACAATATAATCTGCTGCACGCATTGTATCTTCATCATGCTCAACTATAACAAGAGTATTTCCCAAATCCCGCAAATGCTTCAGTGTGACAAGAAGTTTTTCATTATCATTCTGATGCAATCCGATACTTGGTTCGTCCATAATATATGCCACACCAACCAGTCCTGAACCAATCTGGGTTGCCAGCCTGATACGCTGTGCCTCACCTCCGGAAAGAGTTCCGGTGGCTCGAGAAAGGCTTAAGTAATCAAGTCCCACATCAACCAAAAACTTAAGTCTTCCTTTTATCTCCTTTAAAATATCCTTACCAATCTTTTTCTGTGTATCTGTAAGAGGAATCTTCTCTATATAATCCAACTCGTCTCTGATGGACATATCCGTTAATTCATAAATATTCTTATCTCCAATAGTTACTGCCAGCGATTCTTTTTTAAGTCTGTGCCCGTGACAGGTTCCACAAGGTGTAATTCTCATGAATGTCTCAAATTCCGCCTTAGTCGATTCTGCACTTGTCTCCCTATAACGTCTTTCCACGGTTCTGATCAATCCCTCAAAAGCAATATCATAAGTCCCCACTCCACGTTGCCCCTTGTAATGGACTTGTACAGATTCCCCATTTGTTCCATAAATAAGTATGTCATATATATCTTTGGGATAATCTTCAAAAGGAGTATCCAGATCAAATCCATATTTTTTACATAAAGCCTGAAGAATGGCATTTGTAAAACTACCCTGCTTATTGGCACTCTGCCATCCCAGAACTACTATAGCACCTTGATTAATACTGAGACTCTTGTCCGGAATCATCAGATCCACATCGAATTCCATCTTGTAGCCAAGTCCAAAACAATCCGGACACGCACCGAAAGGATTATTAAAAGAAAAACTTCTCGGCTGTATTTCATCTATACTGATACCACATTCCGTGCAGGCAAAATTCTGACTAAAAGTCATTTCCTCTCCGCCAATCACATCCACTATCATTAATCCATTCCCCAGTTTTAATGCATTTTCAATGGAATCTGTCAGACGCTTTTCAATACCATCACGAATACTTAATCTGTCAATAATAACTTCAATGCTGTGTTTAATGTTTTTGTCTAACTTAATTTCCTCTGTCAATTCATACATATTGCCGTCTATGCGCACACGAACATACCCACTTTTCTTGGCACTTTCCAGTACCTTTTCATGACGCCCCTTTTTTCCACGCACAACCGGAGCAAGTATCTGAAATCTCGTGCGCTCTTCCAGTTTTTTTATCTGATCCACAATCTCATCTACGGTCTGCTTTTTTATTTCCCTACCACACTTTGGACAATGAGGAACTCCGGCTCTCGCATATAAAAGTCTCATATAATCATAGATTTCTGTCACAGTTCCCACTGTAGAACGTGGGTTTCTGTTGGTAGACTTCTGATCGATTGATATTGCCGGTGGTAATCCCTCAATACTTTCTACCTGAGGTTTTTCCATTTGCCCTAAAAATTGTCTTGCATAGGAAGACAATGATTCCATATACCTTCTCTGTCCCTCTGCATAAATTGTATCGAATGCTAATGATGACTTTCCGGAACCGCTAAGTCCGGTAACAACTGTAAACTCATCTCTTGGTATGTCAATATCTATATTTTTTAAATTATGCTCACACGCACCTTTGATGCGAATATATTTATTTTTGTCTGCCATTGTTTATCCTTCCTGAATTTTTCTAAGCTCTGCCAGTCTTTCTCTCATCTCAATTGCGGTCTCAAAATCAAGTTCTGCCGCCGCTCTTTCCATCTTTTTCTTTACTTTATCCATCAGCTTCTTAAGTTCTTTGTGATCCATTGATTCGGGATCCTTTTCTATATCGTTAATCTTCTTGTCGACTTCTTTTGATATACTGATTAAATCTCTTACAGCCTTCTTAATTGTTGTAGGAGTAATACCGTTCTCTCTATTATACTGCTGTTGTATCTCACGACGTCGGTTTGTCTCCGTTATTGCCTTATCCATCGACTCAGTCATTGTGTCAGCATACATAATCACATGGCCTTCTGAATTCCGGGCAGCACGCCCTATGGTTTGAATCAGTGACGTTTCTGAACGCAGAAAACCTTCCTTGTCTGCATCAAGTATGGCAACCAGTGATATCTCCGGAATATCAAGCCCCTCTCTTAAAAGATTGATTCCCACAAGAACATCAAACACACCCAGTCTCATATCTCTTATAATTTCTGTTCTCTCCAAGGTATCTATGTCTGAATGAAGATATTTGACCCTGATTCCCACATCTCGCATATAATCAGTTAAATCCTCTGCCATTCTTTTCGTCAGTGTAGTAACCAAAACCTTGTTTTTCTTCTCTACTTCTTTATTAATCTCTGATATAAGGTCATCAATCTGTCCTTCTACCGGACGCACAAAAACCTCTGGATCGAGCAGCCCTGTCGGTCTGATAATCTGCTCCACTCTGCTTAGTTCATGCTCTGCCTCATATATGTTGGGCGTAGCTGACACAAACATCATCTGGTCTATCATCCCCTCAAACTCTTCAAATTTCAAAGGTCTGTTATCCTTTGCCGAAGGTAGTCGGAACCCATAATCTACCAGTGTGGTTTTTCTTGATTGGTCTCCATTATACATCCCTCTGATTTGCGGAATAGTGATATGAGATTCATCCACTATAATCAGAAAATCATCCCCAAAATATTCCATCAATGTATGAGGAGTAGCTCCCGGCTCCAATCCTGCCATATGTCGTGAATAGTTTTCAATACCGGAACAGAACCCGGTCTCCCTAAGCATTTCCATATCAAAGTTGGTTCGCTCTGCAATACGCTGGGCTTCTATCAGCTTGTCCTCTGATTTAAAAAAGGAAATCTGACCTTCCAGTTCCTTTTCAATATCTGCTATGGCTCCCTCCAGACGCTCCGGAGGAACTACATAATGAGAGTTTGGAAATATGGCCACATGCTCCAGACTCCTTTTAACCTGTCCTGTCAGCGCATCTATCTCTGAAATCCTCTCTATCTCATCATCAAAAAACTCAATTCGAATCGCACTATCGGTAAAAGATGCGGGAAAAACTTCCAGATTCTCTCCTCTTACCCGGAAAGTACCACGTTTAAAATCCATATCATTTCTGTCATACTGAATCTCAATCAACTTGTGGATAATCTCATCCCTATCCCGAATTGTTCCCGGCCGTAAGGAGATAACCATGTTTTTGTAATCTATTGGTGAACCCAGTCCGTAAATACAGGATACCGAAGAAATAATGATAACATCTTTTCGCTCCATCAACGCCATTGTTGCAGAATGACGCAACTTATCTATCTCATCATTAATCGCTGAATCTTTCTCAATATAAGTATCTGTACTTGGTACATATGCCTCTGGCTGATAATAGTCATAGTAGGACACGAAATACTCCACTGCATTATCAGGAAAGAACTCCTTAAACTCACCGTAAAGCTGAGCAGCCAGCGTTTTATTATGAGCAATAATCAATGTAGGTTTATTCAATTGTTCAATCACATTCGCCATGGTAAATGTTTTACCGGAACCTGTAACACCAAGCAGTGTCTGAAACTGTTTTCCTTTCTGAAATCCTTCCACCAGCCCTTTTATTGCCTGAGGCTGGTCACCGGTGGGTTTGTATTCTGAATGTAAAACAAAATGATCCATCTATGTTTCTCCGTTTAATATATTTATCTCTATTTATTTTTCAATAAAATACTATATTCTATCCTATAATACGGATATTTTATCACATATAATTATAAATGTA
>JAUUNJ010000106.1 GCA_030844625.1 Roseburia sp.
TCATTATACCTCTACCAATCCAAAATATGGCAGTGATTTTCATATGTATTTAAGTATGTCCAATTTGATTGATAACGAAGAATTAAACGGAGATTTTGTTGAATCTGTTGTAAGGCCTTATGGAGCAACTGCCGGAAACAGACATGGATATACATCCACAGAAACAGTATTTTGGAATACGAAAGGAAATTATTACAAATCAGGATCAAGTTATATTATTGATTCCAGACAGTTTGGAAACGGATATATTATCGGTACGCAGGGAGCTGCAACAGCAGTAAAGACAACACCGCTTACAATGAGTTCAACATATGGAACAGTAAATACTAATCCGGAGGATTATAAAGAGGGAATTGGAAAGGGTGCAACCTTGTATCCACAATCACTTTATTATGATCAGCTGGAAAAAAGATTATCAAATAATTATGGAAATAAAGATGAAGCAAAAGAGATTCCCGGAACATTTAATGCTACCGAGTATTCAAGCGCAACATCAGGAATTACAAACAACACAGGGACCACGAATTACGTGGGAAACTTAGTGTCAGGTTCAACATTGGAGTATCAGGTAAATGCCAAAGAGGCAGGAACTTATACAATAGATTTTGAATTAGCAGCAGGAGATATTAAGTATAATGCGGATAATATTATTATAAAATTAGATGGAAATACAGTTTCCGCAATCCCGATTACAGGAAGCAGTGATTGGATGACATTTATACAACATACTACGCAAATAGACATAGCAAATAAAGGTAAGCACACAATTGCTGTAGTATCTGATGGAGGAGCTGTGAACGTTGGAAATATTAAATTTACAAAAAAAGCAGTTGAAACGGTAAGTGGAACGGCATTTTCTCAGCATGATTTTCTAAAGTGTAACGGAACATCTATCCGAAACAATTACGGAAAAGGTAATAACGTATATCTGAGAGGAACAAATGCAGGTGGATGGCTGGTTCAGGAAAGTTGGATGAATGCAACAAATATGCATGATCAGAAAACACTTATGTCAAATCTTGAAAGCCGGTTTGGAACAGATAAAATGTATGAACTTTTAGATGTATATGAGTCAAATTATTGGACAACATCAGATTTTGATAATTGTAAAAACATGGGAATGAGCGTTATCAGAGTACCGTTTACCTATATGAATCTTTACAGATATGATTCATCTAAAAAGGACTGGGTGTTGAGAGATGACGCATTTAAAAAATTGGACTGGTTTGTAAATGAGTGCAGCAGCAGAGGAATTTATGTGATTCTTGATCTTCATGGAGCCTTTGGTTCCCAAAACGGACAGGATCATTCAGGAGAAGTGATAGACAATGTATCAGATGTTACTTTCTTCTCCAATGAGTATAATAAAAATAAAACCTTGGAATTGTGGAGAACAGTGGCATCACATTATGTAGGAAATCCGGCAGTAGCAGGATATGACACGCTGAATGAACCAGGGGAAAAAGCAGGAACAACCAATGCAAAACATTGGGCATTTTACGATCAGATGTATGATACTATCCGTGCAGTGGATTCGGATCATATTATTATCATGGAGTCCTGCTGGGGAACAGGAAATCTTCCAAATCCGAAAACATATGGATGGGAGAATGTAATGTATGAGTATCATCATTATACATGGGATTATATTAGTGACTTAAACGGTCAGAAAGATTCCTGCGATAATCTCATTAAAAGTGTGAGCAGTGCAAATTATGACGTGCCAACATATATTGGAGAATTTACATGCTTTGGATTGGAAGAGGCATGGAATTATGTTATGGACAAATTTAATGACCAGGGTTGGCATTATACTTCATGGTCTTATAAGACCAAAAATTCAGGTTCATGGGGAATTTACAATGAAAAATCTACCGAAAAAGTAAATCCTACAAGTGATTCTGAGAGCAGCATACGCAGCAAATGGGGCGCAGATTCTGTTGGAACAGGATCACAGAGCAGTAACGGAATGGTATACAAAGCAATGAAAGCGCAGCTTCCGGGAACAGTAGTATTTGCTGACAAGGCACTGACAGACAGTGATTATTTTACAATCAAAGCTGGAATTAATAACAAATATGTATGTGCAGATAACAATGGAGAGGCTTCGCTGGTTGCTAACAGAACAAGTGGCGGAGGATGGGAGCAGTTCCGGGTAATATACAATGCAGATGGAACAATTTCTTTCCAGTCGAGAGCTAATAATAAGTATCTCTGTGCAGTGTTTGATGATGCGGATCAGGAAAACCCGATTGTTGCAAGAAGCAATCAGATTAGTACATGGGAGAAATTCTATCAGGAAAAACAGAGTAATGGCACATATGCGCTTAGAACTTATGTGAATAATTATTACGTACAGGCAGATATTGATGATACAAATTCCGGAATTCTCCATGCAATAGGAGCATCCGTGGGAACATGGGAAGTATTTACTTTCGAGGCAGTATCTGACAGTTCAGCTCTTCCGGGAAATAAAACAGAGCAGGAAACTACGCAAGAACCAACAGAACCGGAGACAACCCAGCCAATAGTTTCTACGGAAAATCCAATTGAAGTGTTCGGTCTTGTTGTAAGCAACAAGGGGGATAATACGATTTCTGTCACATGGGGTCAGAATGAAGCACAGATGGCATTGAATCAAAAATATAATGTATATGTAGATGGAGTGAAGAAGCTTTCCAATGTACAGTGTGGAGAATACCTTATAAGTGATGTTGCGTCAGGCAGCAGAACAATAAAGGTTACAGCAACATTGGGAAATAAGGAGACGGCAGGAACGCAGGTGGTTGTTTCCGTACAAGGTAATGAGAACACCACAAAACCGGAAGTTACAGTGCATCCGGTAGAGCCGGGAGTAAATATTGCAGAGAAAGCTTCTGTAAGTGCTTCGGGATTTGAGAGCGAAGTGTTTGCCCCGGAAAAAGCGGTAGATGGCGACAATGGAACAAGATGGTCCTCTGATTTTGCGGATGATGCATGGATTACAGTAGATCTGGGCAAAGTTTATTCTGTTAATAAAGTTGTGCTTAACTGGGAAGGTGCCTATGGTAAGGCATACAAAATTCAGACATCAACGGACGGAAATAACTGGACTACAGTGAAGGATGTAACCGATGGGAATGGTGGAATTGAGACTTTAACATTTACAGCAATAAATGCAAGATATGTTCGACTTCAAGGAATACAGAGAGCGTTGCCATATGGATATTCCCTCTGGGAAATGGAAGTTTATACAAATTAAAAGAGCAGATTGTATAAAGGCGGTTGTTTATTACGGAAAAATAGGCAGCCGCCTGATTTTTTAATAAAAGAACAGCAAGTTAGTTGTTTTATTGTAAATTGATTTTTTTAATGTTATAATTTTTATAGTTATGGACTAGACAATTTTTTAAACATAGTTTTGGGGGCTGTTTGCCCTATGTTATGGAATGAAAGGAATCGTGATATGGGAGAATATGTACTTAGTTGTTGTTCTACAGCGGATTTAACAGAAGAACATTTTAAAGAGAGAAATATAAATTATATATGTTTTCATTTTGAATTGGATGGAAAGCCATATATGGATGATTTAGGAAAATCAATTTCCTTTGACAAGTTTTATCAGGCAATGGTAGATGGCGCGGAGACCAAGACATCCCAGATTAATGCAGATGAATTTGAGGAATATTTTGAATCTTTCTTAAAGGAAGGAAAGGATATTCTCCATTTATGTTTATCTTCTGGAATTTCTGGTGTTATAAATTCGGCAATGATTGCAAAAACTAATTTAGAAGAAAAATATCCGGACAGAAAAATTTATATTGTGGATTCTCTTGGAGCATCTTCAGGATATGGATTGATTATGGATAAACTGGCAGATTTGAGAGATCAGGGAAAGTCCGTTGCCGAATTGTACGAATGGGCAGAACAGAATAAGTTAAATCTCAATCACTGGTTCTTCTCCACAGATTTGACTTTTTATATTAAAGGAGGAAGAGTATCAAAAACTGCGGGGATTGTTGGAGGAATCCTTGGAATTTGTCCGTTATTAAATGTGGATTATGAGGGAAAGCTGATTCCAAGGTTTAAAATAAAAGGAAAACGTAAGGTGATTCGCGCCATTGTAGACAAGATGGAGGCTTATGCAGAGAGTGGCCTGGAATATGCTGATAAATGCTATATTTCCCAATCTGCATGTTATGCAGATGCAAAGGCGGTAGCCGAATTAATCGAACAGAGATTCCCGAATTTGAAAGGGAATGTGGAAATTAACAATATTGGAACAACAATTGGAAGCCATACAGGACCGGGAACAGTGGCATTGTTTTTCTGGGGGAAGAAAAGAGTTGACTAATATAATATTTAATTGTTTAATAAATAAGGAAAATAATTGCAATGTAAATCATGATATGCAATTACAGGAAAGGATGTACTGAATATGAAAACAGCAGTGATGACTGACAGTAATAGTGGAATCACACCCGAGGAGGCAAATAAACTGGGAGTTTATTCTCTGTCAATGCCTGTCATAATAGACGGAAAAGTTTATTTTGAAGGAAAAGACATTACACAGGAACAGTTTTATGGAGATATGATAGCGGGTAAAGATGTCACATCCTCCCAGCCGTCACCGGGGGATGTAATTGATATGTGGAACGAAATTCTGGAAAGTGGATATGATCAGATTGTATATATTCCTATGTCCAGTGGACTGAGTGCCTCATGTCATGCGGCAACTCAACTGGCACAGGATTATGATGGAAAGGTTCAGGTTGTGGATGATCATCGAATATCAGTAACCATGCGTCAGTCAGTTATGGAAGCCAAGTGGATGGCAGCTCAGGGAACTACAGCGGAAGAAATCAAGAAAAAATTAGAAGAAGATGCATATAATTCAAGTATTTATATTGCAGTGGATACATTGGAATATTTGAAAAAGGGAGGCAGAGTTACAGCAGCCGGAGCCGCAATCGGGGCAGTGTTGAACATTAAACCGGTATTGACAATTCAGGGAGAAAAACTGGATGCATTTGCCAAGGTTCGTGGAATGAAAAAAGCGGAAATTAAAATGCTGGATTCCATAGAGGATGATTTGAACAACAGATTTGGCGACGTAGACAGAGACAGAATCAGAATTGGTGCCGCCGGTACTTTCTTAAAGGAAGAAGATGCAAAACAGTGGCATGAAATGGTAAAAGAAAGGTTTGCTGGAATTAAAGATGTTTATTATGATCCGTTGTCATTCAGTGTGGGATGTCATGTAGGTCCTGATGCAATTGGAATCGGTATTAGTGTTATTTCGAGAGACGAATAAGAAAAATGTTAAAGATTAATGGTTGATTGGAGAAAATAATGAAGCATTATAGTTTTTTCCAGAATAAAGAATGTGAATTTTTTCCTTGTCATAAAGGTGTAAAAGAGGAGAACTTTAACTGTCTTTTCTGCTACTGTCCGCTATATCTTAAGGGAAAAACCTGTGGCGGTAATTTTACTTATATGGAAAATGGGATAAAAGACTGTAGTAATTGCATATTTCCCCATGAAAAAAAGAATTATGCCAAGATGCTGACCAGAATAATGGAAATCAAATAACTAAAAAATCCGGAAGCCCGAGGCTCCGGATTTTTGTGATTTTGCCAGATATAAACAGAGTGGCTGAGGAGGCGAATCTGTTTGTTATATGCTGACCCTTTTATTTTATTTTGATTTTCTTTATTTTACTCCATTTGCCGTTTCCGTATTTATTGTATCCGCGAATTCGGATATAGTAGGTAGTATTTTTCTTTAATTTTCTAAGTGTTCTGTAATTCTTTGAAGTTTTTTTATAGGTTATGGTTCTTGTCTTTTTGGAATCCTTAAAAGTCTTGTCTGTGGAATACTGAAGTTTGTAGCCTGCTTTGTATGCGGAGGACAGTTGTTTCCATGTAAGTTTGACTTTGTCATTGCCGGAAAGAGAGCAGGATAAAATTTTTCCCTTTTCAGGAAGAGAAACCTTATCGGTTTTTATGGAAATCCGTTTGCTCCATTTGCCGTTGCCAAGATTACTTTTATATGCGCGGACTCTAAAATAATATTTCGTATTATATTTTAAATTAGATATTGTCTTACTCACTGATTTGGAAGAATTGCATGTGACATATTTCACATCCTTTTTAAAGGTCTTATCCGTGGAATATTTGATCTGAAATCCGGTGGCATGTGTCTGCGAAGTCCAGGATAATTTAACTTTATTGTGTTTTGTCAAAGATGCTTCCAAAGTTTCTTTTTCGGGCAGAATTAAAAATGTTGTTCTGCATACACTGACATATTTCACTTCAGAGGCTGTGAGTTTTACTTTTCCGATTCCTGTATATTTATTGGAGGAATAAGTAATCTTATACTGGTTTGAAGGGATTTTCTGCCCGTTGACGTAAAGGGTGACAGCAGGCTTTATGCTTTTTCCGTTGGCATAATATACATTATTACTTAATGTGATTTTTCCTTTTTTAATAGAAATATATCCGTTGTTTTCTTTGTTTTTTGTAGAAATAACACCATTTTTAACGTTAATCACAACATCTTTGTCAGTGGTTCTGTAAGTTTTTACAAATCTTCGTGCCAGACGTTTCAATACGGAAGCCTTAGGCAGAGAAGTTGTTTTGGATTTGGAAGATGAAATAACCGCATACTGGGGACTGACAGCGTCAAGAAAATCTGCGCAGGAAGAGGCAGCAGCACCGTGGTGCCCTACTTTAAGAATGTCAGCCTTAAAGTTGTAGCCTTTTTGCATAAGCGTGCGTTCCATAGTAGAAGGAAGGTCTCCTGTCAGTAAAATTGATTTTTTGTCGCAGGTTACTTTTAAGACAATACTGCATTCGTTGTATGTGGAGCCTTGTGAACCATTATAAATAACCTGAACAGTAGCGTCGCCCAGTTTCCAGGATTCTCCCTCTATTGGAGTTCTAAAGGGACATCCTTTTGCCTTCACGGAATTGATAAAATCATAATAGTAGGAGCTTGCTTTCGTACATGGTGAATAGAGAACCTGACCGATATCATAGTTTTTAAACACATCGGGAAAACTTCCTACGTGATCACCATCAGGATGTGTGGAGATTACATAATCAATTTTTTTGTCGGGAATATTTAACTTATTCAGGTAACTCATCAGCATTGCAGAGCCGTTCGATGTGCCGGAATCCACAAGCATATAGTGATTATTGCTTTCTATAATTAATGCATCACCTCTGCCAACATATACCGCGTGAAAATTCATTTCTCCTGCGAGAACAGAGATGTTGGAAGTGAAAAGTGTTCCTATAAAGGCTAATGCTGTAAGTAAAAATAATTTAATTGTTCTGTTTCGTAATTTATTTTTCATTTTCATTCAACTCTTTTCCGTAATTAAATTGTTGTTATTTTTTTCAATGGCTTTTCTGTAAGAAGCCTCTATATAATCATAGGTCCTGCGTAAAATAGACCAGAATAATATAATGTCAAGTACCAGGCATGCCTCTAAGACCAGTCCGAGATTGTGCAGCATTTTAAAGTCGGAACCAAGCCACAGGACAAAGGTCACGAGGATTTGCAATGTAAAAGATAAAAACCAGCATGTTTTGCACCACTTTCTCTCATCACGGCAACATACATCCCGACACATGCCCAACAGTCCATTGACAAACAGAAAAATTGTCAGCAGGCTGCATGCCAGATAGGCGATTCCAACAACAAGTGTGATATTGCATAGAAGCATTCCATTAAATAAAAATGGAAGAAGTGCAAGTATACCATTTAAGATGAAACCGCAGAGCGCACATAGTGAGGCAAAACGGAATTTTTGATTCACGATGCCAAGTTTAAAACAGGCAAAGCCAATCAATATAAAGGCGGCAAAGTCATTAAAGATATCAATTCGGATATTTTTAAAGAAAACTTTGTCAATGACTTTAATGGTCTGTCCTGAAGAAGAGGAGACTTTTGCGTTAGCGTCTGTCTGTGTTACACTTTCATATTTTTCATCAACATTGCCGGAATCAATCATTTTGTAAGTACAGCGTGCACCGTAAGTGGATGCAAGCGTGTAATATTGAAATTCGCCGATTATCTGATTGGAATTACTGTACTCATTCGGATAACTTAGATTTGTA
>JAUUNJ010000107.1 GCA_030844625.1 Roseburia sp.
CCATAGGAATCAGCGGTAAGGATGGCAAACTTCTGACGGTTAAGAAGAAATTATCTGATGGCGAAGATATTGGATATGTGGGACAGGTAACAGAAGTAAATGCAGATATTTTATTAGATCTTCTTGAAAAGGATTTTCTCCCGATTGTTTGCCCTATTGGTCTTGATAATGATTTTCACGGATATAATATTAATGCGGATGATGCGGCAAGTGCCATAGCAGAGGCAGTAAAGGCAGAAAAACTGGCATTTCTTACGGATACGGAGGGCGTATATACAGATCCGGAGGACAGCAGTACAGTGATTTCCGAAATGACTATTTCAGAAGCAGAGGCGTTAATTGCAGACGGAACCATTGCGGGAGGTATGCTCCCAAAAATCAGAAATTGTATGGATGCTATCAAAAATGGAGTTTCCAGAGTACATATTCTGGATGGAAGAATTCCTCACAGTATTCTTCTGGAGATATTTACCAATAAAGGTATTGGGACAGCTATTCTGGATGATAATCAGGAGAAATTTTACACGGCAGAACTTAATTAGTTAAGATGATATGAGAGTGCAAGAAAGAACAGGGGAGAATAAAAATGACAGATAAAGAATATATGGCTCAGGGAGAGCAGTATTTTGTACATACTTATAATAGATTTCCTATTGTAATTGAAAAAGGAAAGGACGTTTATGTTTATGATGTAAATGGAAAGAAATATCTGGATTTTGCGGCAGGAATCGCAGTTTCAGCTTTAGGATACAGCAATGAAGAATATAAAAATGCCCTGAAAGAACAGATTGACAGGATTATGCATACGTCTAATCTCTATTATAATATACCTGTAATTGACGCGGCAAAAAAACTTGTGGAAGCATCAGGACTTAAAAAGGCATTTTTTACAAACAGCGGTGCGGAAGCAATTGAAGGTGCATTAAAGATGGCAAAGCGCTATGCTTATGATAAGAGCGGAGCGGATGATTATGAAATCATTGCAATGAATCATTCTTTCCACGGAAGAACAATGGGGGCGTTGGCGTTGACGGGAAATGCCCGTTATCAGGAGCCTTTCGGGCGAATGATACCGGGAATTAAATATGCGGAGTTTAATAATCTTGAAAGCGTTAAGGCATTGGTTACCCCAAAGACCTGTGCCATTATTTTAGAACCGTTACAGGGAGAGGGTGGAATTTATCCGGCAACTAATGAATTTATGGAAGGAATCAGAAAAATCTGCGACGATAATGATATTATAATGATTTGTGATGAAATTCAGTGTGGTATGGGAAGAACGGGAAAGATGTTTGCATACCAGAATTATAATGTTATTCCTGATATTATAACCTGTGCCAAGGCTCTGGGCTGTGGTGTTCCGGTGGGGGCTTTTGTGGCAGGGGAGAAGTGCTGTGACTCTCTTGTTCCGGGAGATCATGGAACGACCTATGGTGGAAATCCATTAGCTGCGGCAGCAGTGTGTAAGGTATTTGAATTGTTTGACAGGAACAATATTTTAGAAAATGTAAATACAGTGGGTGCATATTTCGAAAGCCGGCTTGATAGGATTGTTGACGAGTTTGACAATGTGCTTGAGAGACGTGGTAAAGGTTTGATGCAGGGGCTGGTTCTTTCCACACCTGTAGGTGAGACCGTAAATAAAGCTATGGAAAAGGGATTACTTGTAATTTCAGCGGGAAACAATGTTCTCAGAATGGTTCCGCCTCTGGTAATCACAAAAGAAAATGTGGATGAGATGATTGAAATTTTAAAAAAAGCCTTATAAGGAAAATTTATTATTGGGAAAAATGTGTTATAAAAAAGTGGAGATTTACATCTCCGCTTTTTTATATAGAATAAAAATGCAATTACGGATACATTTCTTTATTTTATTGTGCAAATGTAGTATAATTTTGTATAAATTTGTTTATAAAACACTAATAGAAGAATAGGGGGAAAAGAATTATGTATAGACCAACCATGTATGAGACCCATGATAGAACAATGAATCATTTTGCAGAGATATTTAATCAGTGCCAGGAGTGTAATTATATTGAAATGCGCCCCAATCCGGAAGAGACATATGATAATGATGGAGAGTTTGTCAATGTAAGAACTGGCGAAAAAATAGGGTTTGACTGGGAATACAGGGACAAATATTTTGAAAACTGTAAATTCCGGTATAACTCATTGGGGCAATATGAAAGAAAACTTCGCAAGCCGTCCATACAAATATCATTGCAGTGTGATTCTACGGAAACAGGTGTGGCAGTGGGATGGCACCAGGATTGGCTTATTGAAAAGAAAGAGCATATAGAATTGAGTACAGACTATTCGGTAAAGGAAAAAGGAACTACAAGATATACAACGAAATTTAAAATATATCCTTATAAGAATATTGGGGAGTTTAAAAAAATGATAGCATATGCAATGGAACATAAAATCTATTCATCAGAGGTATTTTGATTTTTGCGGGGGGGAAGCAGTTGATGTGAAAATCTGTAAAGCAAGGAGAAAATAAATGGACAAAATGAAAATGGAATCAGTTAATATAGTTTCCCAAAATGTAGATAAAATAGGTGCACTTTTTCCTAACTGTGTTACAGAAATATCTGATACCCGGGGTGGGATAAAAAAAGTTGTTAATTTTGAAGTGTTAAAGCAAATGCTTTCTGACAGTGTGTCAGGGGAAGATGAAATGTATGAATTTTCCTGGCCTGGGAAAAAAGCTGCAATTGTTGAGGCAAATACCCCCATTCGCAAAACATTGCGTCCATGTCCTGAAGAAAGCAGAAACTGGAATAACACACAGAATATCTATATTGAGGGAGACAACCTTGAAACTTTAAAACTTTTGCAGGAAAGTTATTTAAATTCAGTAAAAATGATATATATAGATCCTCCTTATAATACAGGAAATGATTATAGATATGTGGATGATTTTAAGATGACAGCCGATGACTATGAAAAAGAAATCGGAGGTGTTGATGAACAGGGGAATCGTTTGTTTAAAAATACAGATTCCAATGGCAGATTTCATTCCGATTGGTGTTCTATGATATATTCCCGATTGATACTTGCAAGGAATTTGTTGTGCCCGGATGGAGTTATATTTATTTCAATGGATGATAACGAGGAAGCCAACCTTAAGAAGATTTGTGATGAAGTGTTTGGAGAAAAGAATTTTATTGGAGAGATTATACGAAAAACAAAGTCAATGACAGCCGATAATGGCAATGGATTTAATCTGCAGCATGAAGTGCTATATGCATATTGTAAGGAAATATCTAAAGTGACATTACATGGGGAAGAAAAATCCTTTAACAATTATTTGAATCCGGATAACGATCCTAACGGTGAATGGTGTGCAGGTGATCCCAGTGCACGGAGTGGAGGAGATACCACTTATTTTGGAATTGAAAATCCATACACAGGAAGAATAGACTATCCTCCTTTGGGAAGATATTGGGCATTTTCAAAATCTACGTTAGAAAATTATATAAAAATTGGAAAGATAAAATTTAAGAAAGATTACAAAGAAGGAGAACGGGGTTTTGTTTTTAAAAGATACAAAAAAGATGCCCAAAATATGTGTGAACCGGTACATAGTCTGTTTGCCATAGAAAATGATTATATGAATCAGGCGGCAACAGTGGAAACAAAAAAAATCTTTAAGGATAATCTTTTTAGTTATCCTAAGCCGGTTTCTTTTATTAAAAAATTGATAGAATATACTACCGATAAAGATTCTGTTATTATGGATTTCTTTTCTGGAAGCGCAACGACTGCACAGGCGGTTATGGAGTTAAATGTACAGGACCTTGGACAGCGGAAATATATTATGGTACAACTGCCGGAGGAAACTGAGGAAAAGTCCGCAGCAAAAAAGGCAGGATATAAGAATATATGTGAAATCGGTAAAGAGCGCATCCGCCGTGTGGGAGATCAGATAATTAAAGATTCGGACAATGAAATTATTGATGCAGGTTTTCGTGTATTTAAATTAGATGATTCTAATATGAGGGATGTATATTATAGTGCAGAGGAATACAATCAGGAGATGCTGTCCGGACTGGAATCAAATATTAAGCAGGATCGAACAGATATGGATTTACTGTTTGGCTGCCTGCTGGAGTGGGGCTTGCCATTGTCCATGCCTTACAAATCAGAAAATGTGGAAGGCTGCAAGGTGCATACATATAATGAAAAGGACCTGATTGTATGTTTTGATGAAAATATTCCGGATCAGGTAATAGAAACAATTGCGAAAAGGAAGCCGATGCGTGTAGTATTCAGAGATTACGGTTTTGAAAACAGCCCGGCAAAAATTAACGTGGCAGAAATATTTAAATTATATTCACCCGGTACAAAGGTAAAAGTGATTTAAAAGAAGGTGGAGGAAGTTTTATGGAAAGAATGAGAATGGAAACAGCGGATTTGGTTCGAGGAAATATAGAAAAAATTGAAAAGCTGTTTCCCAACTGCATAACAGAAGAGAAAACGAAGGATGGTTTCCATAAAGTTGTAAATTTTGAAATGCTCCGGCAGATGCTTTCTTATGATGTGACGGAAAGGGATGAAAAGTATGAGTTTACATGGGTGGGAAAAAAGGCTGCCGTTTTGGAAGCAAGCAGACCTATCCGAAAGACTCTCCGTCCGTGCCCCAAAGAAAGTGTGGACTGGGATACTACAGAGAATTTATATATAGAGGGCGATAATTTAGAAGTGTTGAAATTATTACAGGAAAGTTATTTAAACTCTGTAAAAATGATATATATAGACCCACCTTATAATACAGGAAATGATTTTATATACCGTGATGATTTTGCGCAATCAACAGGTGAATATGAAGAAAATATGGGCTTATATGACGAAGCAGAAAACAGAATGTATAAAAACACGGATGTAAACGGGCGTTTTCATTCAGACTGGTGTACTATGATATACTCCCGCTTAATGCTGGCAAGAAATCTGCTGTCAGAGGATGGTGTTATTTTTATTTCCATTGATGATAATGAGTTTGAAAATCTGAAAAAAATATGTGATGAAGTTTTTGGACAGGCCAATCACTGCGGCACCTTTGTAATCAATTCTACGCCAAATGCAAGGGATTATGGTCACATTGGAAAAATGCATGAATTTTGTCTGTTTTATGCAAAAGATAATACAAAGACTACAACGAATATGTTGCCTGAGACAGATAAAAAATTCAAATACCGGGATGAAAAAGGGGGATATAACATTCATCCTTTATATAACAGTAATGAAGCTTTCAACAAATACAACCGTCCAAATCTTTATTATCCGTTTTATCTGTATCCGGATGAGCCGACAGGTGACGGATTTTTCAGGATAGGATTCACAAAAAAAGATAATTGTATAGAAATATATCCGCCAAAGTCTTTAAAGAATCAGGTGCAGTTTGTATGGCGCTGGGGAAAAGATAAGGCGGAAAAATATATGAATGAAGAAATTACAGGTTACGAAGTCACAAAAGGGGAATATCGTATTGTTCAAAAAATGCGCCACAATCAAAAAATCATAAGAAGTCTGTTGACGGATACAAAGTATTCAAGCCGCAGGGGAACTGCCGAAGTAGAGGAAATATTGGGAGGCAAGATTTTTCCGTTTCCAAAGCCTACAGGATTAATTCATGATTTTGCAAAAGTAGGTCTGATGAAAGATGATATTATTTTGGATTTCTTTTCCGGAAGCGGGACCACGGCACAGGCTGTGATGGAATTAAATGCAGAGGATCATGGCAGGAGAAAATTTATTTTAGTGCAGATGCCGGAACAGATTGCCAAAGAGTCAGATGCATATAAAGCGGGATACAGAAATATTTGTGAAATCGGAAAAGAACGTATTTGCCGTGCAGGAGAAAAAATAATAAAAGAAACAGGGACAGATATTGATAAAGGATTTCGTGTATTGAAACTGGATGAAAGTAATATGAATGACATATATTACAGTGCAGATGAGTACAATCAGGATATGTTATCCATGTTGGAATCCAATGTAAAGTCAGACAGAACAGATTTGGATTTGCTGTTTGGATGTTTGTTGGAATGGGGGCTGCCTCTTTCCATGCCTTACCGATCCGAAGAAATTGGAACCTGTAAAGTGCACACATATAATGATAAGGAATTGATTGTGTGTTTTGATGATAATATTCCGGAAAATGTTATTAAGGTGATAGCAGAGCGGCAACCACGCCGGGCAGTGTTCCGGGATTCCGGTTTTACCAGCAGTTCATCAAAAATAAATGTGAATGAGATATTTAAGCTGTATTCGCCGGATACTAGAGTAAAGGTAATATAGGAAAGGAGTTTGCCAATGAAATTACAATTTAAACATCAAAAATTTCAGGCAGAGGCTGCCAAAGCGGTATGCGATGTTTTTGCAGGGCAACCCTATCTGACGCCCACATATATGCTGGATCATGGAACGGGAATAGGAACTGAAAGGGGGCAGATATCAGGTCAGCAGTCCTTTATGGGAGAAGATGATTTTACGGCATGGAGAAATCAGCCAATCGTACCGGAACTTTCAGAGTCACAAATATTGGAACATATTATAAAAATACAGAGAAAAAATCAGATAGAACCATCAGAAAAACTGGAAGGTAAATATAATCTGACAATTGAAATGGAAACCGGTGTGGGCAAGACATATACTTACATAAAAACCATGTATGAATTGAATCGTCATTATGGTTGGAGCAAGTTTATTGTTGTTGTTCCAAGTGTTGCCATACGTGAGGGTGTATATAAATCTTTTCAGGTTACACAGGAACATTTTGCAGAAGAATATGGGAAAAAAGTCAGGTTTTTTATATATAATTCTTCCAGATTAACAGAGATTGACAGATTTGCGTCAGACAGTTCCATTAACGTTATGATTATAAATTCTCAGGCATTTAATGCAAGAGGAAAAGATGCGCGACGTATCTATATGCAGCTTGATGAATTCAGAAGCCGCCGGCCAATTGACATCATTGCAAAAACAAACCCCATATTAATTATTGATGAACCCCAGTCGGTAGAAGGAAAACAGACGAAAGAGAGATTGAAAGAATTTAACCCGCTGTTTACGTTACGCTATTCTGCAACCCATAAATCAGATAGTGTTTATAATATGATTTACCGTCTTGACGCAATGGAGGCATACAATAAGAAACTGGTAAAAAAAATTGCAGTAAAAGGAATCACGGAAATTGGAAATACGGGCACAAACGGATATGTGTATTTGGAGCGTATTAACCTATCCAAAGCAGATCCCACAGCCACCATTCAGTTTGATATAAAGAGAGCGGATGGAATAAAGCAGGTCAGCAGAACCGTAAAGATAGGATTTAATCTTTATGACAAATCGGGGGAATTGGAGGAATATAAAGATGGATATGTAGTAAAAGCCATAGATGGAAGAGATGATTCCATAGAATTTTTAAATGGTATTAAATTGTATACAGGTGATGTTGCAGGGAAAGTAAGTGAAGAGCAGCTAAGAAGAATTCAGATTCGCGAGACCATACTTTCCCATATAGACAGGGAGCGTCAGTTGTTTTCGAAAGGAATCAAGGTACTGTCCTTATTTTTTATTGATGAGGTTGCAAAATATAAGCAGTATGATATGGCGGGACAGCCATATAACGGGATATATGCTGATATGTTTGAGGAAGAATATAAAGATATTATTGAACACCTTCAGTTGGAGCAGGAAGACGAATATTTAAAGTATCTTAACAATATTTCAGCAAAGAGAACCCATGCAGGATATTTTTCCGTAGATAAAAAGGGAAAACTGACCGATAGTAAATTAAATAATAAAAAAGAGCGCACCTCTGATGATACGGATGCATATGATCTGATTATGAAAAATAAGGAATTGCTTTTAGACAGAGATTCAAAGAAATCTCCGGTAAGATTTATATTTTCCCACTCGGCTTTAAGAGAGGGATGGGATAATCCTAATGTATTTCAGATCTGTACGTTGAAGCAAAGTGGAAGTGATGTACGAAAAAGACAGGAGGTGGGACGTGGACTTCGTCTGTGTGTGAATCAATATGGTGACAGAATGGACGAAAATGTAC
>JAUUNJ010000108.1 GCA_030844625.1 Roseburia sp.
AGGGAAGAAAATATGTGGTATACAGCAGGATGATGAATGCGTTTATACACATATATCGTATAGAAGACATTACATATGTACAGGATAAGGTTGTCAATATGGCAATTGTTATGGCAGGAATTACAATTTTGGTGATGACAGCAGCAATCTTAATTTTGCTATTTGTACTAAAAATAGAATTCCGTTTTCTGCAGCAACTTAGTGATACTGCAGAAAGTATGGCAGAAGGATTTTATGATCAGAGAATTGATATCCGGAAAAGGGATGAAATCGGACAGTTGGCAGAAAATTTCAACAAAATGGCTCAGGCTGTGGAAATGAGGACTAACAGCCTGGAGGAATCGGAGCAAAGAAAGACAATATTTATGGGGAATCTCACCCATGAACTAAAAACTCCCATGACAGCTATTTCCGGTTATGCCCAGACTCTGCTGACTGCAAAAATCAGCGAGGAGGACCAGAGGGAAGCATTGCAGTATATATACGAGGAATGTGGAAGACTGGAGCGCCTGTCCAGAAAAATGATGAATCTGCTGGAGTTGAATCAAAGTAGTGAACTGCAATTTAAGAACACTCCGGTGAAAACACTTTTTGAGATGTCTGCAAAATCGTGTAAAGTGATTTTAGAAAATAAGCAGATAAATCTTCAATGTATTGAGCATGGGGAATATTTCAATATGGACATTGATTTGATGACAGATGTAATCATTAATCTGATCGACAATGCGGTAAAGGCAAGTGAACCGGGAAGTCAGGTTATACTCTGTGCACAGGATAATCGTATTCAGGTTCAGGATTTTGGAAAAGGAATTCCCAAAGAGGAGCAGGGAAAGATTCTGGAGCCTTTTTATATGATTGATAAATCCCGAAGCCGCAAAAATGGCGGAGCCGGGCTGGGGCTTGCGCTGATTGCAGTGATTGTTCAGAAGCATAATATAAAGTTATCCATTGACAGCGAACCGGGAAAGGGAAGCAGGTTTGTTCTGGAGTTTTAGAGATTGCACGGCAAAAATGATAAATGGTCTGAAAGCACTCTTTTACCGAATTTGTCTTATATCGCATGGCTGAACAGTAATTACAATTTGTTTACAATTTAAAGAATACTTGATGACGAAGTCCGTGTTAGTATATTCGATGTAAAGAATATCTGACATGGATTTTTTGTTTCATAGAAACGGGAGAGTTTATAGGAGAACTCTTTGTTCAGAAGATTTTTATGATATTCTTTGCAGAGGCGAAACAAAGCAAGGGGTATACAAATGAAAAACTTAAAATATGAGAATTATGGGGATATAAAAAATAACTAGAGGGAGATGGAGAAAATGAGATTGAAAAGAATCATGGCATTGGGAATGGTGATGGCAGTTTTTGCTACAGGATGCCAGAAGGCTCCGGAAGATGCGGCGGTAAAAGAAAAGAACTTAGACAAGATGATTGAGCAGGCACAGGACACAAAAGAAACCGGAGAAGCGCTGGAGAATATGGCAGAAAAATACAATACATACAAGAACAGTTTTGCAAATGAAAAACTTGGAGTGAAGGTAAATGTGGATGCAAAGGTAGAAATTCCAAAGACCAATCAGATGTCCGTTGTTCGTGTGGAACAGAAAAAGATAGACCAGAGTTTTCTGGATAAAGTAAAGAAGGCACTGAAATTAAATCAGACCTTTTATGACGGTTGTGCAACAAAGGTGAGGACAAAATCCATGATAGAATCGGAGATACGGGATTGGAAGCAGTCAATAAAAGAGATGTCTCAAAAAGATGAGAGTGGAGAAACGGTTGATGTGGAGGAATATGAGGGATATGTTAAGGAGTTAAATAAGGAGTATGAGAAAGCACCGGATTCGATTGACTGGAGTAAGTATTTGTCCGATGGAAAAATCATGCCGGTGAAAACCTTATATGAAAAATATAAAAATGAGAGATTTTATGAAGGGGAATATGAGTTAAACAAAAACGGAGATGTTTATTATGCTGTCACGAATGAAAAGGATAAGAACAATATCCACTTATATGCACAGAACAATGAAAGTTACGGAAATTGTTTTCGATATTTTCGCAGTAAAAATGGCTGTACAGATTCATTCGCCAGTACTGCTGTGGGAGGTTTAGATACAAATTATGGAATGTGGCCGGCTGATAAAACACCGACAGTAAATGATATAGCAATTGAACCTGATGCAATAGACGGTTTTTATGAGTACAAAAATGAACCTGCAACCATATCGAAAGAAAAGGCAAACAAAATTGCAGAAAACTTTTTAAAAGATATCGGTCTTACTGATTTTCAGTTAAATAATAGTGGTTTGTATTGCGAAGCGTTTGGAGTAGATGATAATAAAAAATGTGGATACCGTAAAGTTTGGCGGCTTCAATATTTGAGAAATCTGAATGGTGTATTAGTGAATAATGAGAGTGGAAGCAAACATGCAGAGGGACATCAAGGAAGTGATTATGTAAAAAAAGACTGGCCAGGTGAAAGCATAGATATATATATCAATGATTCAGGTATTGTTACATTCTTATATAATGCACCTATTGAAAAAACAGAGACAGTTGTGGAAAAGGCAAAATTGATAAGCTTTGAAAAAATAAAGAAAACTTTTGAAAAAATGATTGTTACAGTCAACGCACAAAATCAAGAAGATAAAGAGGAAGTGGCAATAACGGTAGATAAGGTGATTCTAAGGTATATGCGAATTAGCGAAAAAGACAGTTTTGACACGGGACTTCTCGTACCGGTTTGGGAGTTCCTAGGAAAAACGAAATATAAGATAGACACGTATGGAAACAATACAACAGATGTAAGCCTGCTTACCATCAATGCCATTGATGGTTCTGTCATAAATATGTCCTTAGGATATTAGAAGATAAAAGATTAGCGAAAAGGTTGAGATGAAAATTAAAAGCGGACAATAGGGTATTTCGAATTTTTAATTCAATTCGGAAGTGAATGGAGGAAACGAAAATGAGATTAAAAAGAGTCATAGCATTTGGAATGGTAATGGCAGTTTTTGCTACAGGATGCCAGAAGGCACCGGAAGATGCGGCAGTAAAAGAAAAAAACTTAGACAAGATGATTGAGCAGGCAAAGGACACAAAAGAATCCGGGGAAGCACCGGAGAATATGGCAGAAAAGTACAATACATACAAGAATAGTTTTGCAAATGAAAAATTGGGAGTAAAGGTAAAAGCAGATGCCAAGGTGGAAATACCAAAGACCAATCAGATGTCCATTGTCCGGGTGGAACAGAAAAAGATAGACCAGAGTTTTCTGGATAAAGTAAAGAAGGCACTGAACTTAAAGCAGACCTTTTATGATGGCAGTGTAACATGGGTGAGATCAAAGCCCGAGATAGAGAAAGATATACAGCAGGTGAAAGCAGATTTAGCCGGCTTATCAAAAGAGGATGAAGAATATAAGGTGTCTAAGGAAGAAAATGAAGAAGAATTAAAAAGATTACAAAAAGAATACGAGAATGCTCCGGATACTGTTGACTGGAACAAGTATTTATCCGATGGAAAACTTCAAAAAGTTAAAAAGTTATATGATATGGATAAAAACAATCAATTTTATGAGTGGGCATATAGTTGTAATAAAAATGGAGAAATTTATTATGGTATAACAGACGGAAAGGACGGAAATGAGATTTCGCTTTACGCACAGAATAATGAAGATTACGGAAATTGTTTCAGATTTTTCAGTAGTAAGCATAAAAATGATATGCATCTTTATCGTGTTACAGTAGGTAATAATGACAATGCCTTAGATACCAATGACGGCATGTGGCCGGCAGACCGGAAACCTACCCTGGCGGATGTCAGATTGGAACCTGTCAGTGATGATGGGACAACTACTGTAGGGCTAAATGACAATATGTTTTATGAGTATCAAAATGAACCCACCACAATATCGGAGAAACAGGCCCATGAAACGGCGGAAAAGTTTTTAAAGGAAATCGGTCTTACGGATTATCAGTATAATGATGGCGGTCTTTACTGTGAGACATTTGGGCTCGATGATGAGGGCAAAGCCGGTTATCGTAAAGTATGGTATCTGCACTATTTAAGAAATCTTGAGGGTGTGCTGGTAAATAATGATTTCGGTTCTAAGTTTCAGGATGGATATCAGGGGAATGAATATGTAAAAAGGATGTGGGGCGGTGAGAGTATTGATTTGTGCATCAACGATTCCGGAATTGTCACTTTTAACTATAATTCCCCGGTTCAAATCACAAAGAAAGTGGTGGAGAAAGCAAAATTAAAAAATTTTGATAAAATCCAGAAAACTTTTGAAAAAATGGTCTCTACCGTTTATGCTCAGGATCAGGAGGGCGAGGAAAAGAACGAGGTGACAATTAAAATTGATAAAGTAGTGCTTAGATATATGAGAATTAGCGAGAAGGACAGTTTTGACACAGGACTTTTTGTGCCGGTTTGGGACTTTCTTGGAACGAAGAAAGATAAATATGGTGAATACAAAAAATATGGATTGGATGAAAATTCATTGAAGGAGCAAAGCATACTGACCATAAATGCCATTGACGGTTCTGTGATTGATAAGAGCTTAGGATACTAGGAGGAGAGATTTGAACAGCTTTGAAACAGATTTAAAAAGAGCCGTAATATCTATTCCCTTTGTCCTCGGTGTGCTGCTGGAATTTGGAATTCTTATGACAGCAGGATTTGATTCGGATTTGTTTAAGGTTAGCATTCCGGTGGTGGCGACCTTTCCCTATTCCACAGCATGGCTTCTGGATTATCAGAGCGGTTTTATCAAATCCTATGTGTCAAGGTGTGGTGTACGGCAGTATATCTTAGGAAAAATTATTGCCTGTGGAATCAGCGGAGGACTGGCAGAACTTGTGGGATGTTTTCTTTTTACACTGACGGACAGTAAAGTGGAGATAAAGCTGGGACTGATTTTTGTATCGGGGATACTGTGGGCGGTTCTTTCCGCCACCCTTGCCGCATGGTCCGGCAGCAGATATATAGCCTATGGCGGTTCTTTTGTCATATATTACATCCTTGTCATTCTCCACGACAGATATTTTGATAATCTTTACTGTTTTTATCCTTATGAGTGGATTAAACCGGAGCATACATGGGTGTTTGAAGAGCAGGGCATCGTTATTTTGATTCTTGGAATGGTATTGGTACTAATGCTTGTTTATTACGAAATTCTCAGGAGGTGTATTGAACGTGTATAGACTGAAACAGATATGGCTTGTTGCCATGGGAAATTTCCGCAGATGGAAACACAACCCTCAGATTATTATGGCGTTTTGTCTTGGCTTTATAATATGCTTTCTGTTATCGGATAAAGTCATGGAGTTTGCAAGGAATAGTGACACAGTGCTGCAGATTCTGGAGCCTTTTATATGGACTTTCGGAGATGCTAATTCCGTTTTAATTATTTCACTTTGCCTGCTGTTACTGTTTGGAAATATGCCGAACTTAAATAATGAGGTGCCATTTCAACTGGTAAGAATTAACCGAATTACCTGGATGCTGGGACAGATTCTCTATCTGATACTAGCCACCTTTCTCTATGTGGTGTTTATCCTGCTATCTACCATTATATTATCTTCAGAAAATGCCTATGGAGTCAATATGTGGAGCCAGACAGCAGCAATCCTTGGGTATTCGGACATTGGATCCCAACTATTTGTACCATCCTTTGTAAAGGTCATGGAATTATCCTATCCCTACACCTGTATGTTACATATTTTCGGACTGATGACTGGTTATGCTCTGTTTATGTCCAGTCTGATTTTATTCTTGAATCTATGGAAGAAAAAAGGCGGAATGATAGGCGGCATTGTGTTTAGCGGGCTGGGATTTCTGTTGACACCGGATGTGATTGCAGGGTGGTTTCATATATCACAGGAGCAGATGAGACTTGCAAACATTGCTTTTGGCTGGTTGTCACCACTGAATCATGCAACTTACTATATGCATAATTTTGGCTATGACAATCTGCCAAAACTATGGGTATCTTATGCTTTCTTTGCAGTGGGCAGTTTTATATTGTTTATATTATCTCTGTTAAAGATTCGGAAATACCAGTTTAATTTTACAGGAACACAGAGATAGAAAAGTAAAGTAAAATAAAAAGAACGCAAGAAACGGGAGGCAATTTATGAAAAATAAAAAAGGTGTGGTTGTGGAGCATGTTTACAAATCTTTTGGAAAAGAACATGTGCTGAAGGATGTAAATTTCAAAATTCTTCCGGGACATATTTTCGGCATTGTGGGAAATAACGGAAGCGGTAAAACCGTATTAATGAAGTGTATCTGTGGATTTATGAGACCGGATAAAGGGGATGTGTATGTAAATGGAGACCATATCGGGAAAGGTTGTGATTTCCCGAGAAATCTGGGACTGATTATTGAGACCCCGGGATTTCTGCCTGGTGTAAGCGGATATAAGAATTTAAAAATTCTGGCTGCATTAAAAGGAAGAATCGGAAGAAAGGAAATTACAGAGACATTGAACCGGGTGGGACTTGACCCGGCAATGAAAAAACCGGTGGCAAAATATTCCTTGGGAATGCGGCAGAGACTTGGTATTGCTCAGGCAATCATGGAAGATCCGGATGTATTAATTTTAGATGAACCTTTTAACGGTCTTGATAAAGTCGGTGTAGTGCAGATGAGAGACCTGCTAAAGGAATTAAAAAATCAGGGAAAAGCAATATTGCTGGCAAGTCATAATGCAAGGGATATTGAGGAGTTATGTGACGAAGTACATGATATGGAGGATAAATGGGAATGAGAATATTAAAAAAAATAATGGAAATACTACTGGTCATCACATTATCATTTCAGATGATATGCTATGCAGTTCTGGCAGATGATAAGGCGGCAGATGGTGGAGCTGCAGATAATATCCAGCCCGCCTTTGAACCGAAAGTGATGATAGAGTCCTATACATTTCCCACAAAAAAAATATATGCCGGTGATGAGGTTACTGTTGATATTACCTTGGTGAATACAAGCAGAACAGCGGCAGTAAAAAACATGATGGTTACTGCAGGAATTGAAAACGAATTTATGGAACTGACACGCACAACAGACAGTATTTATATTCCACAAATAAATGCCGGTGGAAAGTATGTAGTTTCATATAGTTTTAAGACGAAAGTGGCTACACCGCCCGGACAGTATGATCTGTCGCTGGCAATGGAGTATGCCGATAAAGATGGAACTTCATATAGTGCAAACGGTAAGGTGAAGGTAAATGTGGCACAAAAAGCGAAGATTAAGTTTGATCCGTTGATTATAAGTCCGGAAGCAGAAATCGGAGATACCATCGAGGCACAGGTCAATGCTATGAATCTGGGACGCGGAAAAGTTTACAATGTAAGAGCCAAAATCAAAGCAGATGGGCTGACGCCAAAGGGAACAATTTACATAGGGGATATTGAAGCAGGCGAGATGGGGACAGGAAGCGTTCAGGTACTGGTGGGCGGTATGACCCAAAGCGATGAATCTTATGGAATGACAAACGGAACGGTAACTTTCTACTATGAGAATGAGTCCGGGAAAAAAAGTAAAATCAAAAAAAATTTTTCTGTGGATATAAAGGAACTGTCAGTTTCTGAAGAGAATGTTAAAGAGGATGACACAAACCAGTGGTGGATTGCCATGGCTGTAATCATAGGAATTGTCTGTGTATTTGCAGGATATGGAACAATCCTTGTCATTAAGAAAAAGAATGGAGAAAAACATGAAATGGCTGCGTAAATTCCTTAAACTTAGAAAACAGAATGACTATGTAAAGATTATGTCTGTTATATTTTTTACAGGTATGTTCATGCTTGGCAGTGTGGCATATAATGGAGTAAATGTTTATCAGAAATTGCACACACCAACGGAATATGTACTGAATGCGGAGCCGGATAAAATGACAAATGAGGCACTGGAGAATCTTATAAAAACAGAGGGAATCAGCAGGGCGAGCACACAGAAACAATTAGAGCT
>JAUUNJ010000109.1 GCA_030844625.1 Roseburia sp.
GACCTGTGTTGCTGTTGCAAAGCAGGTTAAAAAGATTGTTGACAAGGGAGTGCAGGTTGCCATTGTTATTGGTGGCGGAAATTTCTGGAGAGGTCGTACCAGTAATAAGATTGACAGACCTAAGGCTGACGGAATCGGAATGCTTGCTACGATTATGAACTGTATGTATGTTTCTGAAATTTTCAGAACGGAAGGAATGGAGACGAACGTTTATACACCTTTTGCATGTGGAACATGGACAAGACTGTTTTCTAAAGATGATGCCGTGGCAGATCTGGAGAATGGTAAGGTGGTATTTTTTGCAGGAGGTACCGGACATCCATATTTTTCTACAGACATGACGATGGTGCTCAGAGCCATTGAGATTGAAGCAGACTGTATTCTTGGAGCCAAGGCAATTGACGGTGTTTATGACAGTGATCCGGCAGTCAACCCGGATGCTAAGAAGTATGATGAATTGCCGATTGGCAAAATTGTTGATGACAGACTGGGGGTAATTGATCTGGCTGCCAGCGTTCTTGCAATGGAAAATAAAATGCCAATGCTTTTATTTGGACTGAATGAGGAAGACAGTATTAACAGGGCTGTATCCGGTAAAAAGATAGGTACAAAAATAACAGTATAATGTGCGTGAATCATGATAAAGTTAAAACAGAGCATTATAGCTTAATACCAATTGTGGCATAATAATAGATTGAATACAAAAAGAGTGTAAATTAAAGGAGTTAAATATGGAAGAATTAGTAATGACTTATGAAGGAAAAATGGAAAAATCTCTCGCCAACTTAAAGGAAGAGTTTGGAACAATAAGAGCCGGACGTGCAAATCCACATATTCTGGATAAGATTAAAGTTGATTATTACGGAACACCTACACCGCTTCAGCAGGTAGGAAACATTTCTGTTCCGGAAGCAAGAATGTTATGTATTCAGCCATGGGATACCTCACTGCTTAAAGAAATTGAACATGCAATTAATGTTTCAGATATTGGAATTAACCCGACGAATGATGGTAAGGTTATCCGTCTTGTATTCCCGGAACTTACAGAAGAGAGAAGAAAAGAATTGGCTAAGGATATAAAGAAAAAGGGAGAAAATACCAAAGTGGCTGTTCGTAATATTAGAAGGGATGCTATAGATGCGGTAAAGAAAAAGGGCAAAGAAGACGGTATTTCCGAGGATGAAATTAAGGAGTATCAGGATGATATTCAGAGTTCTACAGACGCCTATGTAAAAAAAGTAGATGCGGCAGTAGAAGAAAAAACAAAGGAAATTATGACCGTGTAAAATTTATAATATTGAAAAGAAATAAGAGGAAACTTATTGTTTCCTCTGTTTTCGGTTATTGAGAAAAAGAAAATTATAAGATTTGTCGGAGGAAAACCTATGGCAGAAAAAATAGATATAACCGGAATGAAGATTCCGGAACATGTGGCAATTATTCTGGATGGTAACGGAAGATGGGCAAAAAAACGTTTTATGCCACGAAATGCAGGACACGCGGCAGGAGCCAGAAATGTAGAAAAGATAATAGAAGATGCTCATAACATGGGGATTAAATATTTAACAATGTATGCTTTTTCAACGGAAAACTGGAACAGACCGGAGGATGAGGTTAAAGCACTAATGAAACTGCTTAGAAATTATCTGAAGGATTGTATTGAAAGGGCCAATAAAAATAATATGAAAGTCCGGGTTATTGGAGAGCGTTCAAGGCTGGATCAGGACATTATAGACAAAATCAATGAATTAGAAGGATGTTCTGAGAATAATACGGGAATTAATTTTATTATCGCCCTGAATTATGGAAGCAGAGATGAAATAACGCGTGCTACGCGAAAAATAGCGGAAGACTGCAAAGAGGGAAAGTTAAAGCCGGAAGAGATCAATGAGACAGCCATCAGTTCTTATTTAGATACAGCAGGAATCCCAGATCCGGATTTGCTGATACGAACCAGCGGAGAAATAAGGTTATCCAATTATCTTTTGTGGCAGTTAGCTTATACAGAATTCTATTTTACAGATGTGCTTTGGCCGGATTTTGACAAAGAAGAATTGAAGAAAGCAATTGTTAAGTTTAATCAGAGAGACAGACGATTCGGTGGAGTGAAAGGGGAATAGTGAATTGTGAAGAACAGTAGGGAAAGTACAGGAATGCCTGTAGATAAAATTGCGCGATAGGTGCAGGAGAATATAGGAGAAAAAAATGGTTTTAAGTAAATTCGCAAATAAGTCTTTTTTTACAAGACTGATTAGTGGAATCGTGCTGGTAGCACTAATGATTGGGACAATTATTCCGGGAGGAAATATTTTATTTGCTGCCAATTTGTTAATTTCATTGGCAGGTGTTTATGAACTTTATAAAGTTCTTGGAATTGAAAAGAACACGTTAGGAATTACAGGATATGTGGCATTGATTATATATTACGCTTTACTGTATATGGGAAAGACAGAATATATGATGATCTTTATGGTGGTATTTCTCATTGTTCTGCTGGCACAGTATGTGTTTATGTTTCCAAAGTATAAGACAGAAGAAATATCAAATGCAATCATGTGTATGTTATATGCAGGAGTAATGTTATCATATCTTTATAGTGTGCGAGAAGGAAATAACGGAGCATATACGGTATGGCTTATTTTCCTTTGTTCATGGGGAAGTGATACCTGTGCTTATGTGGCAGGTGTTGCTCTGGGAAAACATAAGATGGCACCGGTGCTCAGCCCTAAAAAATCCATCGAAGGTGCAGTCGGTGGTGTGATTGGAGCAGCAGCACTGGGAGCGATTTATGCGGCTGTATTTACTGATAAAATACAGATGAGTATTAACCCGCTCATTGCCTTTGCAGTTATCTGTGCAGTGGGAGCGCTCATTTCCATGGTGGGAGATCTGGCTGCTTCGGCAATTAAGAGAAACCATAATATTAAAGATTACGGAAAACTAATTCCGGGGCATGGCGGTATTATGGACAGATTTGACAGTGTAATTTATGTTGCACCAATAATCTGGATTCTTTTACAAATATTTTAAGGAGAAGTTATGAAAAATATTTCCATACTTGGTTCAACAGGTTCAATTGGAACACAGACACTGGACATTGTCCGTGCCAACAAAGATTTAAAGGTTGTTGCAATTGCAGCAGGGTCTAATATAACAAAATTAGAAGAACAAATCAGAGAATTTCATCCGGAACTGGTATGCGTATTTCACGAGGAGGCTGCGTCTAAGTTAAAGATGGCAGTGGCAGACATGAAAGTGAAAGTCGTTGCAGGAATGGATGGGTTAATAGAAACCGCTGTTTATGCCAAAGCAGAAATCGTGGTCACTGCTTTTGTGGGAATGATTGGTATACGGCCTACATTGGAGGCAATCAAAGCCGGAAAGGACATTGCGCTTGCCAACAAAGAAACTCTCGTTACGGCAGGTCATCTGGTAATGAAAGCGGCACAAGATTACGGTGTAAAAATACTCCCTGTAGATAGTGAGCACAGTGCTATATTTCAGTCTTTAAACGGTGAAAATTCCAAAGAAATAGATAAAATTCTGCTTACTGCTTCCGGAGGACCTTTCAGGGGCAGAACAAGAGCTCAGATGAAAGATGTTCGGGTGGAAGATGCATTAAAACATCCTAACTGGTCTATGGGACGAAAAATAACCATTGATTCTGCTACTATGGTAAATAAAGGATTGGAAGTCATTGAAGCCAAATGGTTATTTGGAGTGGAACTTAAGGATGTTCAGGTCGTGGTTCAGCCACAGAGCCTGATTCATTCCATGGTGCAGTTTAAGGATGGAGCTATAATAGCACAGCTTGGAACACCGGATATGAAACTTCCGATACAATATGCATTATACTATCCGGAAAGAAGATTTCTGGCAGGGGAAAGAGTGGATTTTGGAAAGATTGCACAGATTACTTTTGAAAATCCGGATACAGACAATTTCAGGGGACTGGCACTGGCATATCAGTCGGCGGAGGCTGGCGGATCTATGCCTACAGTTTTTAACGCGGCAAATGAAAAGGCAGTAGCAAAATTTCTGGATCGAAAGATTGGATTTTTGGAAATTACTGATATTATAGAGTACTGTATGGAGGCACATAAAGTTGTGAAAAATCCTACAGTAGAACAGATTTTAGACATAGAACAATGGACTTATGAGTTGATTGGGAACAGGTGGTAAAGTATGCAGACATTTATAAGTATAGTAATAGCATTAATTATATTTAGTGTATTAGTGTTAATACACGAATTTGGTCACTTTATTGTGGCAAAAAAGAATGGCGTAGTAGTGAATGAATTCTCAGTCGGAATGGGACCGCGAATTCTCAGTTGGGTAGCAGAAAGCGGAACGCGATATTCTGTTAAGATTTTTCCGCTGGGCGGTTCCTGTGCTATGTTAGGGGAAGATGAAGACAATGAAGAAGAAGGTTCTTTTAATTCCAAGTCCATTTGGGCAAGAATGGCAATTGTTTTTGCGGGACCATTTTTTAATTTTATACTGGCGTTTATTTTGTCTCTTATCGTAATAGGTATGGTGGGAACAGATATCTCCTATGTCAGAATGGTAGATACAAATTCTGCCGTATATAAGGCAGGACTTCGGGAAGGTGACAGAATTACTAAATATAATGGAGCGTCAGTGGGACTGGGAAGAGAAATTTATCTGGATCAGTACATTGACCCGCTGGATGGCAGTGATATTACATTAACATATGTAAGAGATGGAAAAAAATACAAAATCAAATATACTCCTGACAGTGAAGAAAAATACATTGTGGGAATGAGTTATTCTACAGGTGGAAATCCGGCACAAATCAGTGCAGTTTCAAAAGGTTCAGCTATGGAGAAGGCGGGGGTAACCGTAGGTGATACGGTGATTGCCATAGATGGGAATAAAATATCTTCCGGTGAGGAAATGGCAGCCTATCTTGAACAGCATCCTTTTGCAGATCAGGAAGTGGATATTACTCTTAGCAGAAAAGACAAAGAAATTAATGTAACAGTGGTACCTGAAATGACAAAGGTATACGGAACAGGATTTAGTTATAATCTGACAAGAGAAAAACAGTCTTTTGGCAACGTAATTAAGTATAGTTTTGTGGAAATGCGTTATGAAATTAACACTGTATTGAAAAGTTTGAAAATGCTTATTACAGGTCAGGTATCAGCAAACGAGGTGTCCGGACCAGTCGGAATTGTAGACCTGATTGGGGATACCTACAGCGAAACAAAATCTGAGGGGGCATCTACAACGATATTGTCATTGATCAATCTGGCAATTATGCTCAGTGCAAACCTTGGTGTCATGAATTTGCTGCCGATACCGGCATTGGATGGCGGACGTATTTTCTTATATCTGGTAGAAATTGTTACAAGAAAAAAGATACCGAAAGACAAAGAGGGAATGATACATTTTATCGGTTTTGTACTGCTTATGGCATTGATGGTATTTTTGATTTTCAATGACATAAGAAAGCTGATTTAATTTTGCTTATATAAAAGAGAATTAGATTAATCTGCAGAAATGGGTTTCTGTAGAATCGTAATCGTTAGGAGGCAGAATGCACAGAGATGATACGAAAGTAATTAAAATTGGAAATAAGGTAATTGGTGGTGGAAATCCAATTATGATTCAGTCCATGACCAATACAAAGACTGAAGATGTGGCGGCTACTGTCTCCCAGATAAAAGAATTGGAACTGGCGGGCTGTGATATTATAAGATGTGCTGTTCCCACAATGGAGGCAGCACAGGCATTGAAAGCAATAAAAAAACAGATTCGCATTCCCCTTGTTGCCGATATACACTTTGATTACCGTCTTGCCATTGCAGCTATGGAAAATGGAGCAGACAAAATAAGGATTAATCCGGGAAATATCGGTTCCATTGACAGGGTGAAAGCTGTAGTAGATGTGGCAAAGGAAAAAAATATACCGATCAGAGTTGGTGTCAACAGTGGTTCTTTGGAAAAAAACATTCTCGAAAAATATGGCAAGGTCACCGCTGAGGGCATTGTGGAAAGTGCATTGGATAAAGTTAAAACGATAGAAGATCTGGGCTATAACAATCTTGTAATCAGCATTAAGTCTTCGGATGTTTTAATGTGCGTAAAAGCCCATGAATTAATTGCAAAGAAAACGAATTATCCATTACATGTGGGAATTACCGAATCGGGAACTGTTACTTCAGGAAACATCAAGTCAGCTATCGGATTGGGGTTGATTCTGAATCAGGGAATCGGAGATACCATAAGAGTGTCTCTGACCGGGAATCCGGTAGAGGAGATTAAGAGTGCCAAACTGATTTTAAAGACGCTTGGCTTAAGAAAAGGCGGAATCTCTGTTGTGTCATGTCCAACCTGTGGCAGAACTCAGATTGATTTGATTGGTCTTGCAGGTAAGGTTGAAAATATGGTGACAAAATATGATTTGGATATAAAGGTTGCCGTAATGGGATGTGTGGTAAACGGACCGGGAGAAGCCAGAGAGGCGGATATTGGAATCGCCGGAGGAATTGGTGAAGGTCTTTTGATTAAAAAAGGTGAAATTGTTAAGAAGGTACCGGAAGAGCAGCTTCTTAATGTACTAGAAGAAGAATTAAAAAATTGGAGTGAATGATTTGGAAAGAAAACCGTTTTTTGAAGTTTTCCCAACATTAAAATTAAATGATGATTTAAAAGATATGTTTGAGAATGTGGAGGTTACAAGGGTGACCTCTAATGTACAGCATGATAAAATACGAATTTATATGGAAAGCAGCAGACTTATTGAAAAGTCTGCTATTTTCACTGTACAAGAAGAAATATCCAAAAATCTGAGAGCGGGAAAACGGATTTCCATAGAGATCATAGAGAAATATCATTTGTCGGAACAGTATACAACAGAGAATTTATTAGAAGCCTATAAGGATAGTATTGTACTGGAGTTAAACAAAAAAAGTCCTATTGTTTCTACTATGTTTAAAAAGGCTCCGGCACGTTTTGACAATAGTGGAAAGTTAATTATAGACTTGGAGGCAAATATTATATCTGAGTCAAGAATGAAAATTTTAAAAGATACTGTGGAAAGTATTTTTAAAAACAGATTTGGTATGCCATTGGAAGTTGTGATTGCAAAAAAAAGAGTGGAAACAAACAGATTTGCAAAACAAAATGCCAGAAGACTTCAGAATGAGGTGGATGTACTTCTTAACAGAGAACGACCGGAAAGAAATAAAAAGGAAGAGAAAAAAGAAGAACAGAAACCAAAGACTACAGTAATCAGAAAAGCAAGCCGCTCGGACAATCCTGAGGTGGTATATGGCAGGGATTTTAAGTTTGAAAGTGATACTAATTTAAGTGATATTTTTGAGGGAACAGGAGAAACAATTGTCAAAGGTCAGATTATGACCATGGATGAAAGGGAGACAAGAACAGGAAAATATATTGTAACTCTTGAAATTACAGATTTTACAGACAGTATTGCTGTTAAAATATTTCTTGCAGATGAAAATGTGCTTGCAGACTTTAAGAAGAAGGTGAAAAAGGGCGTTTTTGTGAGAATCAAAGGAGTTGCTCTTTATGATACATATGACAAGCAGGTTGAAATCAGCAGAGTTGATGGAATGAAATTAATTCCTGCATTTTCCACAGAGAAGCGTCAGGATACTGCGGTGGACAAGAGAGTAGAATTACACTGTCACACAAAGATGAGTGATATGGATGGCGTTAGTGAATGCAGAAAAATTGTGCGACGTGCCTATGAATGGGGACACAAAGCCATTGCCATAACAGATCACGGTGTAGTTCAGGCATTCCCGGATGCATGGCATGAGTACT